>PWQG01000164.1 GCA_003556835.1 Gammaproteobacteria bacterium | reverse complement strand
CGGGCCACCTGGGACTCCCGACGTGTATCAATCGAGGCTGGCGAGCAGGGCCGGCAGGCCTTCCGCTTTTCCTGGCGTGAACTACCGCATCATCGCGTTGAGGGAGGCCGCAGTCCATTCATAGGTGGCAACAGCGGCTTTTTTACCCTGCCGCCGGGCTGGGAAGCCACAGGCAATACAACTGCGGGTATGCCGAAGCTGCAGGAGTCGCTCGCCACCTTCAATACCGGCACGCAGCGCCAACGCATGGACCTGGGCTACTGGCTGGCAGCCAGTCAGCGCTGGAGCCTGGATATCAATTTCCGTGAGGAAACCCGCGAAGGCTCCTCCCTGGTCGGCGCCATTTTCGGCTACACGGGCGGCAACAACCGCGGCGCCCTGCTACCATCTCCAGTGGATCAGACCACCCGAATCATTGATGGTGAGCTGGAGTACAGCGCCGACCGTTACCTGCTGGGCATGGCCTACCATGGCTCCTTTTTCGAGAATCATCGCTCTTCGGTGAGCTGGCAGAATCCCTTCGGCCAACAACCGCAATGGGCCGAGGGCACGGGCTTTCCCGACGGCCTCGGACGCCTGGGCCGGGCGCCGGACAATGAGTTCCACCAGTTGCGCGGATATGGCGTCTGGCATATCGGCGAGCGCTCACACTTCAATGCGGACCTGGCCGTCGGCCGGATGCAGCAGGACGAGGCCTTTCTGCCCTTCACCGTAAACCAGGCGATCGATCTCGATACACCACTACCACGCACCAGCCTGGACGGAAAAGTCGATACCACCCTGGTCAATCTGCGCTACACCACCCGGCCGCTCAACCGGCTCAACCTGGTGTTCAATGCCCGCCATGATGATCGTGACAATGGGACTGCACAGGACATCTACCAACTGGTTGGCGCAGATTCCGAGCTGCAGAAAAGCTTGCAGAACGCCCGCATCAATCTGCCATACAGCTATCGCAAGCAGGAACTGAGTAGTAATGCAACATGGCGCTTCGCGAGACGACACCGTCTGACCGCTGGACTGGAATATGCACAGGAGGATCGCGACAACTTTGCCGAAACAACAAGCCTGGACGAGTGGACAGGCCGGATCGGCCTGCGGGGCTCACTGACCCAACAACTCAGCTATCGGCTGCAAGTCGAACAGAGCGAACGCAATCATGACCATTATGATGGGCGCGCACCCTATATGGCCGGACGCATACCCGGCAGCGTGGATGAGGATGACTTCGAAAATCATCCGAACCTGCGCAAATACAATATGACGGATCGCGATCGCCACCAGTTCCACTCCCAGCTCAATTACCAGCCCCTGGAGGTGGTCAGCCTGGGACTGGCCTACCGCTACAGCCGGGATGACTACGACGATGATCGTTTTGGACTGAACGAGGCACGCATCCAGACCCTGTCCCTGGACGCGGGCTATTACCCCAACGCACACCTCTCGCTCACCGGCTTCTGGTCTCATGACCGCTATGAGGCTTTACAACGCGGCCGCGATTGGCCGGGCTTTGCGCCACAACAGGCCTTTGACCCGAACCGGGACTGGTTTGCCGACCATGACGACACAGTAGACACACTGAGCCTGACGCTGCAACTGACCGATATAGCGCGGCAGATTGAAATGCTGACCGAAGCGGGCATCAATCGCCAGCTGGACATGGGTCTGGAGCTGCTACACATGCGTACGCGGGGCGAAATTGATGTGACTACCGGCCCGGCGCTCAGTGCCGAACCCTTCCCCGACACAATCAACCGGCTCAATTCCGCCCGGCTGTGGGCGCGCTACCAGTTCAGCGAGCAATGGTATGGCCGCTTCAGCGTGGAGAACAACCGCTTCGATTCCCGCAACTACGCCCTCGATGGTGTGGGGGTGGATACACTGAACAATATGCTGCTGTCGGGGCATGCGAGCCCGGACTACAGCGCCACCTGGGTGACCCTGTCGGTGGGACACAGCTTCTGAACATGGCCTGACCCGGGCAGCATCCATCCTATGGACAAAAAAAAGCCCCGAAACCTTGCGGGTTCGGGGCTTTTTATCATGTCACTGCGTTCACGTCGCCGTGACGGGTTGCAGGGGGCGCATCACATCATGCCGCCCATGCCACCCATTCCACCCATGCCGCCCATATCAGGCGCAGCGCCTCCCTTCTCTTCCGGGATCTCGCTGATCATGCACTCGGTGGTGATCATCAGACCGGCAATCGAACCGGCGGCCTGCAGCGCGCTGCGGGTAACCTTGGCCGGGTCGATGATGCCCAGCTCCAGCATGTCCACGTACTCGCCAGTGGCCGCGTTGTAGCCATAGTTGCCTTCTCCGGCACGGATCTTGTCCAGTACCACGGAGGCTTCACCACCGGCATTGGCCACGATCTGGCGCAGCGGGTTGGTCACGGCACGCAGCAGCAGGTTGATACCCACGTTCTGGTCTTCGTTGTCACCCTTGAGGCCTTCAACTTTGGCCAGGGCGCGAACCAGGGCAACACCACCACCGGGCACCACACCTTCTTCCACGGCAGCGCGCGTGGAGTGCAGGGCGTCTTCGACGCGGGCCTTCTTCTCTTTCATTTCCATCTCGGTGCCGGCACCAACACGGATCACGGCAACACCGCCGGCCAGCTTGGCCACGCGTTCCTGCAGTTTTTCCTTGTCGTAGTCGGACGAGGTGTCTTCGATCTGCTTACGGATCTGACCAACACGCGCCTCGATGGTCTTGGAATCACCCGAGCCATCAACGATGGTGGTGTTTTCCTTGGACAGGGTCACGTTCTTGGCGCTACCCAGGTGAGACAGGTCAGCCTGTTCCAGGCTCAGGCCGACTTCCTCGGAAATCACGGTGCCACCGGTCAGCACGGCAATGTCTTCCAGCATGGCCTTGCGGCGATCACCAAATCCGGGCGCCTTGGCAGCAGCCACTTTCACGATACCGCGCATGTTGTTGACGATCAGGGTAGCCAGCGCTTCGCCTTCGATATCCTCGGCGATCAGCAGCAGCGGACGGCTGGCCTTGGCCACGGACTCGAGCAACGGCAGCAACTCACGGATATTGGAGATCTTCTTGTCAACCAACAGGATGTAGGGATTCTCGAGCTCGGCGCTCATATTGTCCTGGTTGTTGATGAAGTAGGGAGAGAGGTAGCCGCGATCGAACTGCATACCCTCAACCACGTCCAGCTCGTTATCGAAACCGGAACCTTCTTCTACCGTGATCACGCCTTCCTTGCCCACTTTTTCCATGGCTTCGGCAATGATGGCACCGACTTCACTGTCGGAGTTGGCAGAAATGGTACCGACCTGGGCGATGGAGCGGGAGTCGGTGCAGGGCGTGGCCAGTGTGCCGATTTCTTTGACCATGGCGCGCACGGCCTGTTCGATACCGCGCTTGAGGTCCATCGGGTTCATGCCGGCGGCAACAGCCTTGAGGCCTTCGTTGAGAATGCCCTGCGCCAGCACGGTGGCAGTGGTGGTGCCGTCGCCAGCCTGGTCGGAGGTCTGCGAAGCGACTTCCTTGACCATCTGGGCACCCATGTTCTCGAACTTGTCTTCCAGTTCGATTTCCTTGGCCACGGATACACCGTCCTTGGTCACAGTCGGAGCGCCGAAGGACTTGTCCAGTACCACGTTGCGGCCCTTCGGGCCCAAGGTCACTTTGACCGCATCAGCCAGCAGGTTCACACCCTTGAGCAGCTTCTGGCGGGCGGGATCTCCAAATTTTATGTCTTTAGCCATTGTTCTCTATTCCTGTATTCAATGATTTCGTAGATGAAAATTGAGGCTGGTGACGAGTTTTACTTCTCGATCACGCCGAAAATCTCGTTTTCGTTGAGAATCAGCAGCTCTTCATCATCGATCTTGACTGTGTTGCTGGCGTACTTGCCGAAAACAACGACATCGCCAACCTTCAGGTCCACCGGTCTTTTCTCGCCATTCTCGAGAATGCGACCCGGTCCTACTGCGACCACGTCACCCTGGGAGGGCTTCTCCGCGGCGGAGCCCGGCAGCACGATGCCGCCAGCGGTGGTTGTCTCTTCTTCCTTGCGTCGCACTACGACACGGTCCTGCAAAGGTCGAATTTTCATTATTCGTACTCTCCTGACTGAATATTCACGACTGGTTATAAAATGCCCCGCCGCCGTGGACCAGGACCACGACAACGGTCTGATTAACGCGTTGTGTCACCCTTAATGGGGCTGGTAGTGGAGATTTCAACAGGCAGGAGTAAAAAAAATGCGGTTTAGCGGCCGCGCCCCGGACCGTCGTCCGGTTCATCGTGATCCAGGCCGGGACGGGACTTGTGCTCGTCCTCATTGACGTATTCACCCTCGACCGTGTTATTGCCGCCGGGTCGCCCGGGACCACGCGGACCGAAAGGACCGGCACCGAATCCGGGCCCCTGCCCCATACCGCCGAATATGTAACTGCTGCCGGAGCGCAGAATCCGCCTGGCTACCGCGCGCCGGATGGGAGGGGTCAGGCAGCAGAAGCCGATCACATCCGTGATCAGGCCGGGTGTGAGCAACAGGGCGCCGGCGAAAGCCAGCAACATGCCCTCGACAATCTCCTGGGCTGGCAACTGGCCCTGCTGCATACGCAGATTGGCCCGGTTCAGGGTATGCAGACCCTGCATTTTCAGCACACTCACGCCGATGAAGGCGGTGGTGACGACCAGCAACAGGGTATAGATACCACCGATGATGGCGGCCACCTCGAAGAGGATCAGCAGCTCGGTCATCGGGACAACAATGAATAGAATCAGGGGTAAGCGCATGGTGCTCCAGTTGTGTTTTGAATCAGCTGCGTTGTGAATCAGCTCTGTTCCGAAACTGCGGTGGGTCCGGTCTCATTTCCGGTCTGATCCTGCTCGATCTGCCGGATCAGATACCAGACCAGCAGGCAGGCCGGTACGCCGATGGCGGCGACATAGACAAAATACACGGCATAGCCCTGGCTGGTGACAATCAGACCCGAGAAACCACCAATGAATTTGCCTGGCAAGGTCATCAGTGAACTGAACAGCGCGTACTGCGTGGCGGTGTAGCTGCTGCTGGTCAGGCTGGACAGCCAGGCGATCAGCACGGCCATGGCCATGCCGCCAAAAAAGTTGTCGCCGCTGATGGTGATGGTCAGCATCCACAGCTCGGGCCCGACCAGTGCCATGGCGGTGAACAAAAGATTGGTCGCCGCGGACAGGATGGCGCCAGCGAGCAAGAGACGCAGCAGACCGTAGCGGGGCACCAGCAGGCCAGCGGTCAGCCCACCGACAATGGTCATACCAATGCCCCAGACGCCAGCGATATTCGCCACTTCGCCCCGGGTGAAGCCCAGATCGAGATAGAACGGCATGGCCATGCTGCCCATGCTGATGTCACTGACCCGATAGAGGCCGACAATCAACAACAGCAGCAGGGACTGTTTCCCATAGCGCTTGAAGAAATCCACGAAGGGACAGACCACCGCACCGATGAACCAGGCCACGGCGCGGCGCACGATGGGCGCCACATGCTCACTGCGGGCCAGGTAATCCTGGGCGCGCTGTTCCAGGAAAGCCGCCTCATCGGTCCGGGTCTTGTCCGGCTCGGGCGCCAGCAGCACCGTCACCATACCCACGCCCATAAGCAGGGCCATGATGAGGTAGACACCGGGCCAGGAGGCGAAGCTGACCAGGTGCAGGGCACCAGCGCCGGCCACCAGCAGCGCGATCCGGTAGGCAAACACATAGACTGCCGACATGGCTGCCTGCCGCTCGGTGCTCACCGCTTCAATGCGCCAGGCATCAATTGCAATATCCTGGGTGGCGGAACCGAAAGCCACCAGCAGGGCCAGGAATGCCAGTTGCATCAGCTGCGTGGACGGCTCGGTCATCGACATGCCGATCAGGCCGCCGGCAATCATCAGTTGTCCCAACAGTATCCAACTGCGCCTTTGTCCCAACCAGGCGCCCAACAGTGGCAGCTTCAACCGGTCGACAATGGGCGACCAGAACACTTTCACCGAATAGGTGATGCCCACCCAGCTGAAGAAACCGATACTGGCCCGGCTGACCCCTTCCTCGGTCAGCCAGGCCGTCAGTGTGGTGAAAACCAGCAGATAGGGCAGTCCCGCGGCAAAGCCAAGGAACATCATGGCCGCAACCCGGGGGTGCAGGTAGATCGAGATCGATTCGCGCCAGCTGGCCAACATCGTATTCAATCGCGGAAGTTGTTGAATTGCAAGGGTATGTCCAGCTTCGAATCCTTCAGGAAGGCAATCACCGATTGCAGGTCATCGCGCTTCTTGCCGGTCACACGCAGTTTCTCGCCCTGGATGGCCGTCTGCACCTTGAGCTTCTTGTCCTTGATCATCTTCACGATCTTGCGCGCCAGGTCCGATTCGATGCCCTGCTGGATACGACAGACCATGAAAGCCTTCTTGCCGGACTGCTCGATATCACCCTCTTCCAGGCTTTTGATATCCACATTGCGCTTGACCAGCTTGTCTCTCAGGATATCCAGCATCTGTTTGACCTGGAAGTCGGACTCGGCGGTGACGGTGATGGCCGAGTCCGCCAATTCGAAATGGGCGTCAACACCCTTGAAATCAAAACGCGTACCCACTTCCCGATTGGCCTGGTCGACCGCATTCTGGACTTCCGGCATCTCCACTTCGGAGACAATATCGAACGATGGCATCGTGCTTCCTCGAACCATGATGGAAAACCTGCATACTACCACCGCCCGGGCCCGGCATGAAATCCGGTACAATCACCCAACATGGCTGACGAGGCAATAAGGGACGTGACGGACGACAGAAAGCGGGGCTGGCACCTGCTGGGAGCGGGCGCCATGGGTTGCCTCTGGGCCGCTCGCCTGAAGCGCGGCGGGACGGATGTGTGCCTGCTCCTGCGCAATTCGCAGGCGCTACATGCCTACCAACAATGCAGTCATGTGCTACTGCAGACCATCGAAGGTGAAACACTGCGCTGTCCGCTGCCGGCCGAAACGACAGCCAGCAGCGGGCGCATTGATCGCCTGCTGCTGACCACCAAGGCGATCGATGCCGAGTCTGCCCTCGCTACCGTGGAACACCGCCTCCATGACAACAGCCGTATTGTGCTGTTGCATAATGGCATCGAGGTGCAACAAGAGATCACCCGCCGTTTGGGTGGGCATCGGGTCTTCTGTCTGAGCACCAGCCACGGTGCCTGGCTCAGGGCCGCGTTCGACGTCTGTCATGCTGGTGTCGGGGCAAGCTGGCTGGGCTGCCTGCAGGAGGGACAGGAGGGCATGGCCCGACAATTGGTTGATGAACTGGACAGCGCCGGACTCGACCTGCAATACGACCCGGATATCCGCCTTCGGCTCTGGCAGAAACTCGCCATCAACTGCGCCATCAACGGACTCACCGTGCTGCACGATTGCCGTAACGGGGAATTGCTTGCCACGCCGGAGCGCAGGCAGCAGCTGCAGGAACTGTGCCGGGAGATCGAATCACTGTATGCCGGCATCCCAGAAGCTCCGGCACTGACAGCACTCTACGAACGGGTCCGGGGCGTGCTGCAAGCCACCGCCGAAAATGTGTCGTCCAGCCTGCAGGACGCCCGTCGCGGGCGGCCCGGCGAATGGCCCGTGCTGAACGGACCCCTGATCCGCCTGGCTACTCGATACGGCTTGCCCTGCCCCGAAAACCGGGCACTGGCAGACATGTTAGAATCGCGGCCCTCGAGTCACTTCCACGGGTTCCGGCACGGTGATTGAACGACGCCACATCCTGCTACTGGCCGGTCTCATGCTGCTGGCGACGCTCAGCTTTGTGCTGTCACTGCTCAGCGGCAGCGTGAACATCCCGCTGGTCTCCGTCTGGTCCACCCTGCTGCTGGGTGATGGCGGACTGGAATACCAGATCCTGCATGAACTGCGCATTCCTCGCACCCTGGCCGCCTTCGTGACTGGTGCCATGCTGGCCCTGTCTGGCGTGCTGATGCAGGTGCTACTGCGCAATCCCCTGGCCGACCCCTATATCCTGGGCATCTCCGGCGGCGCGGCGGTGGGAGCATTGTCAGCTATGTTGCTGGGGGTGAGCAGCATGCTCATCGCCAACGCTGCCTTCCTGGGCGCCCTGGTGTCGGTGCTGATTGTTTTCGGCCTGGCCAGCCTGCGACGGGACTGGTCCTCCAGCCGCCTGCTGCTGACCGGGGTGGTGGTGGCTGCCGGCTGGGGCGCGGTCATCAATCTGTTGCTGACCACAACACAAAGCAACACGGTGCAGAGCATGCTGTTCTGGTTGATGGGGGACCTGTCGCAGAGTCGGGTGGCTATCGGGCATTATGCGCTGCTACTGGCAGGACTGGGCCTCACCCTGGCGCTGGCCCGGCCGCTCAACGCACTGGCCCATGGGGAGCTGAACGCTGCCGCCCTGGGCGTCAATGTCGGTCGGCTCAAGGTCATCCTCTATTTCAGTGCTGCGGCCCTGACCGCAACCGCCGTGACCATAGCCGGAACCGTAGGGTTTGTCGGCCTGATCGTGCCGCATATGCTGCGTCTGCTCGGTGCCCGTGACCACCGGATCCTGCTGCCGGCCTCCGCCCTGCTCGGCGGCAGCTTCCTGGTGCTTGCCGACAGCCTGGCTCGCAGCATCATCGCCCCACAGCAATTGCCGGTGGGTGTATTGACCGCACTGATCGGCGTCCCGGCATTCCTGCTCATCCTGCAACACAACAGGAGGCCGCCCGCATGAAGTCTCCGAGTCCCGAGGCCCTGCTGGAAGTGCAGGATCTCGAATTGCGTATCGGCGACCGCCTGCTGATCTCGGGGCTGGATCTGAGCCTGCGCCCCGGCGAGAGTCTGGGTCTGCTGGGCCAGAACGGCAGCGGCAAGACCACACTGCTGCACAGCCTGATCCGTCTGCACACCCCCGCCCGGGGACGTATCCACCTGGCCGGCCAGGAACTGCGGCACTGGCGCGGACGGGCACTGGCACGCCAAGTGGGCATCCTGTTCCAGCAGCAGCAGGATGAAATGCCCGCCACCGTGATGGAAACCGTCATGCTGGGACGCTTCCCCCACCTCGCGCCCTGGCGCTGGGAGGAAAGCCGGGATCTGCAACTGGCCCACCAGGCGTTGACAGAAATGGGACTCGGTACGCTTGCGGATCGTCAGGTCCAGAGCCTGTCCGGCGGGGAACGGCAACGCCTGGCGCTGGCCGCCCTGCTGACCCAGGATCCAGCCCTGATGTTACTGGACGAACCCGCCAATCATCTGGACATTGCCTACCAGATCAGTGCGCTGACCCGCTTGCGGGAGCGGCTCGCACCGGACCGGGCCCTGATCATGGCCAGCCACGACATCAACCTGGCAGCGCGATTCTGCGACCGGATCCTGCTGCTGGATGGCGACGGTGGTCATCTGCTGGGACCTGCCGGTGAGATCCTCAGCGAAGATCATCTGAGCCGCATCTACGGCCACCCCATCCGCGCAATCACCGTCGACAATCAGCGCTACTTCCATCCCGCCTGACGACTCGCTCCATTACAAAGTCAATTGAATTCCGGCGTCAACTCCATTAGTCTCGGGAGTTCGCCTGTCGCAAGAGCAGGCGTTCCAAGAAAAAATCAGTCATAGGAAAAAGCAATGAGAAAAGCATTACTAACCGCAATATTCTCTGTTACTGCCATGCTCTCCGCTTCGGTGTTTGCACAGGACGAGCCCCGCCTGAACCGGGCCATTGAAACCCTGGAGAATGGTGACCCCGCCTTCGGCATCTTCACCGGCAACTTCTCCCTGGCCAATGCACGTGGCCTGGCCCGTTCCGGTCTGGACTACATCTTTATTGACATGGAGCACTCCGCTTTCAACGTCGAAACCCTGCAGGAATTCCTGCTGGGCATGACCGACAAGGCCGCCATCGCCAATAATGGCCATTTGCAGATGGCCACCACGCCAATCGTGCGCATTCCCCAGAATGGCCGCGAAAATCTGCAGTGGCAGATCAAGCAGGTACTGGACATGGGCGTCTTTGGCGTGATGGTGCCTTATGTCGAAACCGCTGAAGATGCACTCGAAGTGGTCAAGGCCGTACGGTATCCACAGCCTCGGGGCGCAGACCATCCGGAGCCTGAAGGTCAGCGCGGCTCAGGAGCAGGCATTGCTTCCTGGTACTGGGGCGCTCCGAACTACACCCAGGTGGCTGACACATGGCCGCTGAACCCGGAAGGCGAAGTCCTGGTGGTACTGCAGATCGAATCCGAAATGGCCGTTGAAAATGCGCGCGAGATCATGTCGGTACCCGGTGTGGGCGCGATCTTCATCGGACCGGCTGACCTGGCCATGTCCATGGGTCTGCCCGGCCAGTCCGGACACCCGGAAGTCGAAGCCAACATCCAGCGTGTACTGGAAATCTGCCTTGAACTCGACATGCCTTGTGGCCTGACCACCAATGCCGGCAATATCGCCGAGCGCATCGAGCAAGGTTTCCGTTTCCCGACTGTCGGATACTGGGGTGATGCCGGTATCGGTGGTGGCACGGCAGAAGCACTGCGTCGTGCTCGCGAAGCCTCCGGTCGCGATTGATACGCTTGTCCCATTTGCTACGGTAGCAGGCCTTTCAGTCTGCCACCGTCAGCACACAAAAAAGGCGCCTGTATTATTCTGCTGGCGCCTTTTTTGTTTCCGGGTATGGGGGAGGGAGTACTTCGTTGCCCGAGTCGCGCCGCTGTATATTTCGTGCAGAACGCGCCTGCGGCGCTGATTGTTCTGCACGAGATATACTGCACCACGCCTCTCTGAAAGAGGTAACCCAACCCGGAACCAACTTTTTCTGCCCACTGCAACTGGAACTCGCTGTTTTGCAGTTAAGTCGAAGACGACCACTGACTCCTTCCCTCGGAGTGTACTACCAAGTCAGAGTCGGGATGTTGTGTGTGCCACTCAGGACCGTCAGCCGCCACGGATGGCGGCTGCCGAGCGTCGCAGGGATGCGCTTGAAGCGTGTCCTGAGGGGCACACACAACAGCGCGACTCGGGCTACGGAGTCCTGAACCCCAGCAGCCCAAGCATTCAGAGAGTAAGCATGCGGATATCGGACAACAGCTGCGCCAGGTAAGTGGCGAAGTTCCCAGCATCAACACCATTGACTGCCCGATGGTCATAACACAGGGAGAACGGCATCATCTTGCGCGGCACAAACTCGCCATCCTGCCAGACCGGCTTGATGTCGGTTTTTGAAACGCCCAGGATGGCCACTTCCGGTGTGTTCACGATCGGTGTGAAGCCGGTGCCACCAATGGCGCCCAGGCTGGAGATCGTGAAACAGGCGCCCTGCATGTCTTCCTTGCTCAGGCGGCGATTACGGGCCTTTTCGCTCAACTCCGCGATTTCTGCAGCCAGTTGCCAGATCGACTTCTGGTCCACATTCTTGACCACCGGCACCATCAGGCCCGCTTCGGTGGCCACGGCCACACCGATATGGAAGTATTTCTTCTGGATCAGCTTTTCGCCCGAAGAATGCAGTGAAACATTGAATTGCGGATATTCCTCCAGCACCTTGGCGCAGGCTTTGACCAGGAAAGGTAGTGGCGTGAGTTTGACGCCTTTCTTTTCCGCCAACTTTTTCTGGGCGGCACGGAAGTCTTCCAGATCGGTCACATCGGCTTCATTGAACTGTGCCACGGCCGGCACATTGAGCCAGTTGCGGTGCATGTTCTCGGCAGTGACGCGATGCATCTTGCTCATCGGCACTTCCTCGACTTCGCCGAACTGGCTGAAATCGATGTCCGGTACGCCGGGAATGCCGGCGCCGGCCGCGGCCGTGCCACCAGCCGGTGCATCCAGCCGTGCCTTTACGAACTCGTGCACGTCTTCCTTCTGGATTCGCCCCTTGGCGCCGGTGCCTTCCACCGTCGTCAGATCAACGCCGAGTTCCCGGGCCAGTTTGCGCACGGCAGGGCCGGCATAGACACGAGACGAGCTCTTGGCAGCCTCCTGTTCCGCAAACCTCTCCTGCTTTTTCTGCAGGTCGGTGTCACCACGCTTCGCATCGGCTGCGGGCTTTTCCGCTTGCTCCGACTTGCTGGCCTTTTTGTCTTCCGCTGCGGGCTTCCCGGCTTTGCTTTCCTTTTCTGCTTCGCCTTTCTCAGCGGCAGAGGCACTCTCTCCGCTGACCAACAGATCCAGTATCGCGGATCCTTTCGAGACCCGGTCACCCACCTTGACCTTCAGCGCCTTGACCTCGCCCGAGTGGCTGGACGGAATATCCATGGCCGCCTTGTCCGACTCCAGGGTGATCAGGCTGTCTTCGGCATTGACCGTGTCACCCTCGGCGACATGCACCTCGATGATCTCGACATCGGATTCATCACCGATATCCGGTACCTCGATGGTCTCTACCCGGCTCTCGGCAGACCCGGCATCATCACCGGAGCCCTTCTGCTCGTCTTCCGACTCACTTGTGTCCGCCGCCGGTTCTTCCGCTTCGGACTCGTCATCACTGTCAGAAGAGGCTTTTTCGCTTTCGGCTTCGCCATCGTCGGAATCGGAGCCACCCTCGGCTTCCATTTCCACCATGGCATCGCCGGAATTGACCTCATCACCGACCTTGACGGAGATGCCCTTGATCACACCCGATTTCGGCGAAGGAATCTCCATTGCCGCTTTGTCGGTCTCCAGCACGATCAGAGAATCGTTCTCTTCAACACTGTCCCCTTCGGATACCAGAATTTCCACGACTTCAACGTCTTTGGAATCACCGAGATCCGGGATTTTTATACTTTCAACAGGCACCGTTTACGCTCCTGAGCTTTCTGTTCTTGTACATGGTTCCAGGCATTCAGTCCGCGGGCCGCCAAAGCGGCCCGTCCGCATGTCACATCAACACCGGATTGCCTTTCTCGGGATCAATACCCATCTCTTTCATGGCTTTGTTGACGACTGCTGCCGTTACCACCTTGCGTTTACGCAATTCGGTCAGGGCAGCCAGGACAATGAAGTGGCGATCCACCTCGAAGAACCAACGCAGCTTCTGACGGGTGTCACTGCGACCAAAGCCATCCGTACCCAATACCCGGTAGGATTCGGGCACGTATTCGCGCACCTGGTCAGCGAACAGTTTCATGTAGTCCGTAGCCGCAATGACCGGACCATCGGTGCCCTTGAGGCATTCGGTGACATAAGGCACTTTATCCTTGCCCGTCGGGTGCAGCATGTTCCAGCGATCGACTTCCAGTCCGTCCCGGCGCAGCTCGTTGAAGCTGGTCACACTCCAGACATCGACCGGCACCTTGTATTTGTCACGCAGTATCCCGGCCGCCTCACGAACTTCGCGCAGGATGGTACCGCTGCCCAGCAGACGCACCCGCTCGTCGGTGGCCGCCTTGCCGGAAACCTTGTATTCCTTGCTGCCACCATCCTCGAGCCGGTACATGCCCTTGAGGATGCCTTCCTCCACGCCCTTGGGCATGGCCGGATGCTGGTAGTTCTCGTTCATCACCGTGATGTAGTAGAACACCGACTCCTGTTCCTGATACATGCGGCGCATGCCTTCGCGGACAATCACCGCCAACTCATAGGCGTAGGTGGGGTCATAGGACACACAATTGGGAATGGTGGACGACAGGATGTGGCTGTGCCCATCCTGGTGCTGCAGGCCTTCCCCGTTCAGGGTGGTGCGACCGGCCGTGCCACCGATGAGGAAACCACGCGCCCGCGAATCACCCGCGGCCCATGCAAGGTCGCCAATACGCTGGAAACCGAACATCGAATAGTAGATGTAGAATGGAATCAGCGGGGAATTGTTGACACTGTAGGACATGGCCGCTGCCAGCCACGAGGAGAAAGCGCCGGCTTCATT
>PWQG01000038.1 GCA_003556835.1 Gammaproteobacteria bacterium | reverse complement strand
GCTCTATCTAGGTCGGAGTCCGAAGTATCAGCTGCAACTTGGCCTGTACCGGAACGATGCAACGATGACAAGTCCGGGCAGTCAGAACTCAGCCATTTCGATTACGTGTCAGAGCCCGGCCACTCCGGCCCTGCAGCAGGGTGAATAGGGAGAGGATGTTCGCTCCACAAGGCGGTTGGTTTTGCTGTCGCCGGAGCATGATCGTAGACGAAGGAAAGGGAAATGAACCGAAATGAGACTGCGGGCATTTTCAACGACGCAGGAAAGTGCGTTGGGCTTAAACACCGGGTAACGTGATCAAACAACCGAGAAGTCTGTTGGCTGAACAGACTGCTCATAATCGTCCTGGCGGGCCAGTTTGCCGCACCCAATCGGGCCTAATTTGTCCTGCTGATCAACACCGATGTGCCCTGTGAGCAGACGGTCAACGGTGTGTCGCACGGCCATTTGGATGTGGATGAGACCAGGCACGTGGGGTGGTCTCCGGGAAGCAGATGGTCGTCTGCCGTTTGGGCAAGGCCCGCGTCGGGCACCACACGGAGGTAAAGGGCGCTCAGCAGCGAATTATTCCACCAGTAAGTATCCCACGGCTTTTCCAGGGATACTTACTGCATTCCGCCGGCTGGCATTGGCAAGTTGGTGATCGAAGTAGCCCGAACCGATTCCTTTGAATGAGCAGGTGCAGGAAGACGACTTTTTGAGCGACTGTTCCATTCACTGAAATGCTGCAGGGCACAATGCCTGGCCTTGTGATAGAGGTCGATCCAATCCGTGACCACAACGGGTAGAGGCTGCTTCTGGTCCAGGACCTCGCGGATCACGGGTAACAGCCAGCGTTCACCGGCATCGGTCAGTTGGCCGGCGCACATGGCGGTGTCGCACTTGATCAGGCCGTGAAAGCCGATCTGGCCGACTTTGCGCAGGCATTCTTCCAATGGGCTTAACGGTCCAAATGAGGTGCGAATCGCGAAGAAGTGATCAGGCATGTCGTGGACGGGATAGTCGTAGGTTGAGGTCATGGGTGTGGCTCCTGTTCGGTGGTGGTCATGCTTCGGAATTGCCGATCGTTACTTCAGTCGGGAGGACTTGGGTTCGTTGAGACGTTCGCGCAGTCGATGCGCGAGACCCGAGTTGCGGTCAGGATCGGGCAATGGTGCCGTCAGGCGTCGCGCGGCCGGGGAGGGCAGATCGAGCTCATTGAGGTCGTAGCCATGTTCTTCCAAGTGGTCGAAAAGTCGCTGCTCGATGGTTTTTAGGGGGAACTCGAGTGATTGGCCAACGAGTGCCCGGCACTGTTCCATAACCCAGTGGCGCAGCGCATCACGCGGGCAGGCTTCGGTACCGTTTCCAAGCACCAGGGCCAGTTCCCGGGCATGGGGTGGGATGCCGAAGTAGCGGGTCAGGTGGTCGACGATGGCTGCGATTTGCAATGTGCTGCGCTCGGCAAGAGTTTCATTCAGGTTCATGTTGGCTCTCCATCGGATGGGTCGTTGGGTTTTTCGGAATCTGTGTCCATGCCTGCTGCCAGCAGCCGAGCCATAGCTGATCCGTCCTGGCGGGTCAGGTTGGGCACGTAGCGGGAGTAGGTGGTGAACAGCATCTGGGTGGTCGTGTGACCGAGGACACGCGCGACCCATTCCGGTGACTCGCCGGCAGCGAGCATCAGCGTGGCCGCCGTGTGGCGGGTCTGGTATGGGCGTCGGTAGGTCAGCCCGAGATTGGCGAGCAACGGTTTCCAGACCCGTTTGGTGAAATTGCGGTTCTCGATGGGGTAGCCCTTGCGGGTGCAGAACACCCATTCGACATCCTTCGGCACGATTTCACGCTGCGCCATCAAGGCCTGGCGCACCAGCGTCAGCATTGGAATGTCACGGTTGGAGTCGTAGGTCTTGGTGCCTTCCTGCAGGCGCCCCTGGACCAGGGTTTCGCGCACCATGATCAGGTCGTTGGCGAAGTCCACGTTGTGCCAACGCAGGCCATTGACTTCTCCGCTGCGCATGCCGGTGTAGAAGCGGACAGCCAGATAATGGCGATAGTCCGGTCGCACTCGTTCGAGAATCAGATTGACCTCATCCAGAGAGAAGGGATGGATGTCGGGCTTGCGCGAGCGCAGCGATTTGATGCCGCGGTACGGCGGTGCAAAATCGAAGCGGTCAGCGGCCTCGTTGAGGATCTGCCGTGCAAAGCCCATGATCTTGTTGATCCGGGCGTTACTCAGCGTCTTCCCGTTTGGCCGTACTCGCTTGGCAACCTCGGCCCGAAAGGCCAGCAGGTCAGCGCGCGTGATCGACCCGACACGGCGATTGCCGAAGGCCGGCAGCAGGTAGCCGTTGAGCGTGACCGTGACCGTTTCGAGATAACTCGGTCGCCACTCGGGCTCCATTTCCCGAACCCAGGTTTCGGCAAACTCCCGGAAGCGCGGCGTGCGATCGATCTCTTGTTCGCGCCCGGAAGCAGCTCGGCACCCGGGGCCGACTGAATGGCCGGCAACCGAACTGACGCCAGCAAATTCCAGCGCCCGGGCGCTTCCCGGAAAGGTCGCCCCGTAATCGAAGCGATCGGCCACAATTTCGGCCTCGATCCGTTCCAGCAGCCGCTGTACCGTGCGTCGGTTGGTTGGCGTATCGGTCAGCGCCGTCTGTTCCCGGCAGCGCACCCCCTGGTAATAAAAGTCCAGAAACAACTTTTTGTTGTCTGACCGAGCCCGAACCTTACCCATGGCTCACGGCTCCGTTGGCCATCGGCACCAGCGGCGCGCTGTCCATCGAGAAATCACTCATGTCCTCCTCGATGGCCTCCCAGATAAACAGGAGTTTCCGCCCGCCAAAGGGCCTGATATAGTGAATCCCCTCAAGGAGGACAGAGTCTTTCAGGCGGTTGCGGATGGTGCGGGGATTGTAGTGAATGCGCTCGGCGAGCTGCTCAGTGGTCAGATAGGTCTTCTTCATCGCTGGCTCCTGTGCGTTAGATGGTGTAAATGCACCACAACAGGTGCATATAACCCAAATATAGCGCCTAATTGGACAATGTCAAGTCCTGGTGCGAAAATTCCATAAAAGGTGCAAAGGATCCGGCAATGCTTCGATTCAAGCTCAAAGAGCTGATCGCCGAAAAAGAATTTCAGGAGGGACGGCGGGTAACCGTCGCCGAGATCTCCGAGAGCACAGGTATCGCCCGCAACACCCTTTCCCGGATTCTCAATCAGCCCGGCTGGAACGTCAGGTCAGAGCACCTCGACAAGCTTTGCGCCTATTTCGGCTGCCGGATTGAGGATCTGGTGGAATACATTCCCGATAGGCAGAAATGAGTTTTCTTTTCGAAAGAGGGGTGCTCGTCAAGCGGGCTTTCCAGTTTGAGGTTGCAGGATGCAATAACGATCGCATCCTTACCGCGGTTCTTCGCGGAGCGACCCCGTTTGGGCTAATTGGATTCTTGCGGAGTACTACAGTTTGACGGAAACAACGAAGGGAGCGTGCTGATGGAGGCCAAGGCCAGAGATCTGAATCACATTTTCGAGACAAGCATTTCGTTCCAGATTCCGCTATTTCAGCGGCCCTACGTTTGGAACCGTGAAAAGAACTGGGAGCCGCTCTGGGCGGATGTT
>PWQG01000010.1 GCA_003556835.1 Gammaproteobacteria bacterium | reverse complement strand
GTGAGGTTCATCGGCGGTGCCAGCTTGCGCAGGACGGCTTCCTTACGTTCGGCGGAGTAGTGCTTCATCGTTGTCACCTGCTGATTGCGTTGAGGCGACAACTACGTTGACTGATAGGGATGTGGACCTGCTGGTGGAAATGCCCGATCCGGTGGACAACCCCGCCATGCTCGCCGCGCAGCTCTCGGAGCGCATCAGCCGCGCCCTCCAGGGCCGCAAGATTGACGTGCTGCTAAGCGCCCCCAACCTGCAACGGCAAACCATCCATGACACGGCCAGGGAACAAGGAGTGTTGCTGTGACCCTCGACAAGAACCAAAAAGCCCGCCTGCAATTCCTGGCCCGCGTGGTCGAGCGCGAATCCCATCACCTGCAAATCACGGATAACCGACTATTCCCCCGCCCCTTCACCGTGGAAGATGCCAGAACGCTCAGCGACAACATAGAAATGGCCGAACGGGCGGAGGCCTTCGTCAGCCGATTCGGGCGGCTGCAGGATACCATCGGCGACAAGCTCCTCCCCGCTTACCTCAAGGCAGCCGGAGAACCCCCCGGCCTCGCAGTGGACAACCTGCACCGGGGAAAGTCCAAGGGGTTTTTAGAAGCGTCCGTAAAATCGGGGGCGAACCCCGGCTCAACTCCACCCAACACGGTCACCCGCCCCCTTACCCATAATGGTCAAAATCAATAACTTAAAATAGGACTTAACCGTCAGATGCCTAACCATCGCCTCGTCGACCTTTGCAAGGCGAACCGGGTCTGACATATCTATCCCTTTGACTTGAGCAAGTCCGGTGATCCCCGGCCTTGCATCAAAAACACCCCGCCGCGCCCGCTCGTTGATCAACTCCACTTGGCCCGGCAAACAGGGACGCGGGCCCACGAGGCTCATGTCACCTCGCAGAACGTTCCACAACTGCGGCAGTTCATCAAGCTTGGTTCGACGCAGAAAATGCCCTAACCCGGTGACGTCCGAGGTGCTCGCCAAGTGGGTTGCCACCGACGCGGTTCCCGGATTCATCGTACGGAGCTTGATGAGAGTAAACAGCTCCTTGCCGCGCCCCACGCGCGTCTGGCGAAAGAGCGGTAAACCCGTATCCCACCACCCAAGCAGGCAAAGAACCAACAGCAACGGCGAACCTAGCAATAACGCCAATGCCGAAAACATCACATCCAGCAGTCGAATCAAGATATCTCCCCGAGCCATTCGGTCAGATCAACTCGCGCAGCCCCCGGGCAAAAAGCCTCAACACCAGCGACGATTCGACATATTGGAAAGGCGGCTGACGCTCGTTCAGTACCTCCGCTGATGCCGAAACCACGCGGCGGTATGCCTCAGCACCGGCTCCGGGCGAATGACCGGCTTCCAACCCAGTCGTTCACGGGTGGCCTGGATGTCCAACTGCAAATCATCGGTAAGACTACTGATAGTGCCGGCCCTCCCCGTGACCTTCCCCAAGGCCTTGAGCCAACTCATCGGCATGGGAAAAAGCCGCGCTGGCCGCCCCATCCCATCGGCCAACTCGCGAATCAGGCGCGGTGTACTCAAGTCGACACCATCAGCAACCAGCCAAGCCCGACCTGCGGCCTCCGTATGGGTCGCGCAGGTGAGCACGAGATCCAGCAGATTGGGTAACGCCACCAGCGATCGCTGATTATTCACATGCGCCAGCGGGATAGGCGGCGCGCGCAGAACCAGTCCGAGTAGTTTTTGCATGTTCCCCGGTGCGTTGGGCCCGTATACCAGTGGCGGGCGGATGACCACCCATTCAGTATCAGAACCTGCCAGCACCTCCTGCAACGCAGCCTCCGCCTGCGCCTTAGAGTGGGCGTAGGCCGACCGCGGATCGAATGGAGAATCCGCAGTGAACGGGTTTTCGGTACGGTCACCATGAACCCCAATACTGCTGAGGAATATAAGGCGACGAACACCGGCCCTGCGCGCTGCTATCGCAAGGCGACGAGTGGCAGCCACATTGACGGACTCGAACTCTGCTCTCTCTGCAAGCGGGTCACCAACATTGAGAACATGTGCCCGCGCCGCCGTGTGTACTATAACGTCGACACCCCGCAACCGCTCGGTCAGATTCACCGGTTCTGTCAAATCTCCGAGAACATAAGTCTCGCAGCCGAAATCGACCGTGTTGGCCCGGCGACAGCCGGCAATCGGTGTTACAGAGGGTATGTCGATCAAGCGCTTGACCAGCGCATGCCCCACGAACCCGGTACTACCAGTAACCAAAACCCTCACGTTGGGGCCTTTATTAATTCTCTTTCAGGCATTCTATAGAGCCGCGGCGCGTGCTCTCTCGGTGCTCAAACCAGGGATTTGCGCAGCGCCCGCAGACCGTAGTGTCCCAGATAATACAAGCTAGCAGGTATGTGCAGGTGCTCAAACTCGCGATAGACGCGCCATGTGTACCATGTAGCAGAGAGCTTGTTGCTCGACAGCGAACCCGGCCGCTTCCGCAAATATGCCAACGGGTACTGCACCCCGTAAGCCATGCCATGGTTCCGAAGTAAATAGAGCCAGAAGGCATAATCCTGGCGCTTTCGAATATCGGGCATCCGGATTGGCCCAGTGCGTTCAATATCGACGACCGCCGTCACTGTGGCGATGACGGTTGCACGCAACAAATCCTGATAGCTGACCCGCGAAGGCACCTGAACCACCCGCCCGGAGCGTGCCCCAGTTTCGTTCACCTTCTCGTAAGCGGAATATACTAGGGACGCGCCACTGAGCTTCAACAGCGAGAGCTGCCGCTCAAGCTTTTCCGGGCACCAGATGTCATCGCTGTCGAGAAAGGCAAGATACCGACCCCTCGCCTCGGCGATGGCGGTGTTGCGCGCCTTAGCTGGGCCAACGTTCTCCTGGAGCGGTAGGACGCGGATACGCTGGTCTCTAGCTGCCAGTTGCTCGGCCAGCTCTAATGAACCGTCTTGCGAGGCATCATCCACCAAGACCAGCTCCCAATCGTCCAGGGTCTGAGCCTGAACGGAGGCGACCGCCTCAGCCAAAAAGCGTGCGCTGTTGTAAACCGGGCTGATAACGCTGAATAGAGGTTTGCTCATCGGCTCAAGGGGCGGGATTCATGAAACACGCGTCACGCCCGCCCGTAGTCGTCATCTAACCGGACGATATCGTCTTCCCCAAGGTAGGCGCCGGACTGCACCTCGATTATTTCCAAGGGAATACTGCCCGGATTCTCCAACGTATGCACAACGCCCACCGGAATGAAAGTAGACTCGTTCTCCGTGAGCAGGAGCGACTCCTCCCCACGAGTCACCCGTGCCGAACCGGAAACCACCACCCAATGTTCCGCCCGATGGTAGTGCAACTGCAAAGAAAGCCTGGCGCCAGGGCGCACGGTCAAACGCTTTACCTGATAGCGCTGCCCCGCATCAACCACTCGATACGCCCCCCAAGGCCGTTCTACCTGACCATGCTCCCGCACCTCCAGCCGGCCCTCCCCTTCCATACGGGCGACCAGCCGCTTCACATCCTGTGATCGCGTACGAGGTGCGACCAGCAACGCGTCGCGAGTCTCTACCACCATCATTGCTTCCAGCCCCAGCGCAGCAACCAAGCGGTGATTGGCGTGCAGCAGGGTACCCTCGCAATCCTCCTGCACCACATCGCCACGAACCACGTTACCGTCGCAATCCGGGCTACCGGCCTCCCAGACCGCTTGCCAAGAGCCCAAATCGGACCAACCTGCCTCCAACGGCACCACCACGGCATGGTTAGTATGCTCCATTACCGCGTAATCCACCGAGATAGAAGGGCACTCAGCGAACGCCGCCTCGGCAACCCGAAGGAAGGGACCATCTGCCTGCGACGCGGACAGCGCCTGCCGACACGCCTCAAGAATAGCCGGTGCGAACTGAGTCAGTTCATCGATGTAGCGCGACGCCCGAAATAGGAACATACCGCTGTTCCAAAGATGCGCCCCGTCCCGACAGAGATCCGATGCCTCGGCAGCATCCGGTTTCTCCACAAAACGGTCCACCCTGTGCACTCCGCCTTGGAGCGCGTTGCCGAGCCGGATGTACCCATACCCGGTTTCAGGCCGATCCGGTGGCACGCCAAAGGTCACCAGATCGCCCTCCTCCGCCATAGGCTGAGCCGCGCGCACGGCTACCCGAAACGCCTCGTCCGAATGGATCAGGTGGTCAGCGGCCAGCACCAGCAAAAGCGGGTCCTCTCCCCCTTCCAGCGCGTTTAGCGCGACCAACGCGATAGCAGGAGCCGTGTTGCGCCCAACCGGCTCCAGCATAACCTGAGCGCTCCGATCATACCCGCGTTGGCGCAATGCCTCGCCAACCAGAAACCGATGACTTTCAGCACAAACCACTGTAGGTGAGGCGATCTCAAGCCCTTCCAAGCGGCGGAGAGTCTGCGCAAAGAGGGACTCCGAGCCGTGCAATGGCTGGAACTGCTTGGGATGCAGGGCGCGAGACGCTGGCCAAAGGCGCGACCCCACACCACCAGCCAGAATAACGGGCAGCAACATTAGGAAAGGGCACTCACTGTTCGGGGAGCTCGGCCTTCAACGCATTGGCGTAGGCAGTGCGGGCCGTCTGGGCAATGGCAAGCTGCTGCTTGAGACGACTGATCTCCTGGTCCGTCACCTGCAGGTTCATCAATTGATTGCGGGCAGTCTCGCTCAGCGAGTTCAACTCATAGCTCTGGCCATCAATGCTGATCATGCGGTTCGTGTCTGGCTCTTCGGCCATAATCTGCCTCCCGTTCGTCACTGTTTATAGGCCTGAAAACAAACACCGGCTAGCGCCGGCATCAGGAAGTTAAGACTCGCCAGCGCGCGCGTCAAGAGCTCGCCCGATTTGGTAGAGCGCACTCCGAGGCCGGCGTGGCATGGTCAAACATTGCTCATCCGCATCCAATGCAGAGAGTCCTCTACCTCCCAGCCAGCCTTTCGACCCTGTTCAAGCAACAAGCGAAGAACCCGATGCGTCTGCTCGCGAGTCATTACCAGAGCCACAACCGGCTCCGGCACAACACCATTCGCCCCTAATGGATCACGCAGCTCACCGCTAAGGGCAATCGTGATCCAATCTGGCTCGCTGCGTATAGCTGTGCTGACCACCAGAAAGCGCCGCTCCACCACGTTCCGGTCTGCCTCGGCAATCAGACGCCTGGCCTGTGCACTAGCAACACCCTGATGGATTTCCGAGCGAATGACGTCCGCGGGGCCCCTCGGCGGGCCATTCTGCCGCCCGGAGACGGCCGCCATGTGCTCAAATTGCATTACCACATCAGTCACCGGTGTAGTCTCGGTGGCCGATGGATGATTGCGCCGCAACGCTTCGGAGGCCTTAGGAAAGAACTCTGCCAGAAACCTCCGGGTGATGAGCGCCACCCGGCGCCCATGGCGGGGCGTGGCAGCGAACAGCTGCACCCGGTCTTCCGCCTCGTCGTAACGCACGGATACGTTTCGGGCCGTCGGATATTGGGTAGCCCCTAAACGGGTATTGTTCATCGCCTCGCACCTTGGTACAACCAGAGCTCACTGACGCCGCTCACGCGACCTCCGCGTAGTCGGTCCACGCTGCAGCGATAGCGATGTCCCGATCATCCATGAACCCAGCGATGTCGGCCAGATCATTCTGCAGATGATACCCCCACTCAGAGCCGACCACCGTGCCCACCAACTTGGGACCCTCATCACCCGGATACCAAACCGGGCCGCCACTGAAGCCAGGGCCGGTGCCCTCGACATCGAGTTCCAGTAACGTCCGGCCACCAGGTGCAGGGATCGCCTCCGCCGAGCCAGTCACCGAGACCTGCTCCTCCCCACCATCAGGATATCCGGTAACGACCACATCCCCGGCCGAAAAGTCGAAATCCAGTTCCATCGGGCTCCCAAGTGCCCCAGCTATAGCTTCATCCAATGCCAGCAGGGCGGAATCCTGGGAAGCGGCCCCCTGAGAAATTCGGCCGGCATCCGTCTCGATGGAATACCATTGCGCGTACTGGACATCATACTCAGCGGCGCCCCTCACCCCCCCAGCAACCTCTGCGTCAACCCGAATACTGATATTATCGGCAATCCCCCGCCCCGTTTCCGTATCAAGCACCACGTGCGCCGCCGTCATGATTATGTTTTCGCCCACGAGCACCCCAGATCCGGCTGATGCCTGACCAGAACCATCCCATGAAGCCTGCACCGAGACCACCTGGGGTATGCCCATATATTCGGCTCTGTCATGCTCGTCGGAGCCCATGACCCCGAAAACACCCTCTTGATCAAGGCGTTCCGCCAAATCCTGTAATGGCGCCACTCCATCGCCGAGCGACGCATCCGCATGCGCCCCCCGAAGCCAGTCTCCAGCCAACTGAAACGTCATCACACCAGTCCCCCAGTCCTCGGGGGTATCGCGCGCTGCCTCAGTGAACTGAGCAACCTCTTTCAGCCGATCTGCCAACCGGACCTTATCCTCGCTAGAATCGCCGCCTGCTTGCGCGGCGTGAATAACATACGAAACGACCTCGCCTGGATCCGCAATGTGCCCGGCCAGCACCGAACTCCAGTACCCCAACCCCTCAGGCTCCGGCTCGCGAGCAAACAAATCTTCATACAAGCCGACCACGAACGCCTCGCGGGCCGCTGCAGTCTGCAGGTTTTCGGTTAGCCACGGGGATCGGCTGGCTGATTCTTCGGTAGCGAGCATCAGAGTGGCAAGATCACTGGGCGCCAATCCCTCATCCATCCGAGCGATCCAGTACGCCAATCCTTCCAACTCGGGCGGGCGGCCAAGCACAGCCAAATAGGCGGATACCACGAAATCATGCTGGTTCATCGCGAGCCTCTTCAATCATTGTATGCCAGCGCCGGGCTACCCGGGCAACGCGGATGCCTGCAATACTCTGCCAAAGCCGCAGCGCTGATGGGTTGAAGGCTAACACACCCTGGCTGAGCCATCCGCGGAGTGCTGTTGGAATGCGCACCCCGCCGACAGGCATCAGGGTGGCCGCAACACCTGTCGCCGCCATCAAAGTAACCAATCGGATTGCGGGCCAGCTAAACGTCCAACGCCTCCACAAACTGCCTTGCCCGCGCCTTTGGGGCCACCCATTCGACCATCAGATCCCCGACCTCCGTTCGGACAAGGTTTGCATGAACCCCGTGCAGAAACATCGCTCTTTTAATCTTTTGTGTCGCGTCTTCAGCGACACGGACTGCCGGTATATTTTTACGCTGGCACACCCAATCCGGACCCAGTACCGGAAGGCCGATCTCCGAGGCCACACCGCTCTGCAGCATTCGGCAAACCTGCATGAAGTCGAAACTCGCCTGCGTATGGCGGTAGTTGGTTACCGACTCCGGGAAGTAGTGATCAATGATCGATTCCGCCACGGGATTGCCGGGGCTTGGGGTCGCCGGGTCAAGCGGCAGGCTAAGCAGCGAAATGTAAGGGCACTGGTTTGCCTCCAGCACCACCACTCGCTCCTGCGCCGTGCCTGCACCGCTGACTATCAGATCCAGCCCGGTATTCGGTAATCCCAATGCCCGTTGCGCTCGGATGGCTTGCCTCCGCACCGAGTGTGGCAGCGTCTGGGTCACATCCTCCACGTCGCCACCGTGGTGGACGCTGGGCACATCGCTGAGGAAGATCCGCTGGTTAGTCGATGGGACCGCGTCGAGACTCAGTTGGTCCCGTGACAGACGCTCTTCGAGACGCGCATCCAAGTCAATGGGATCACGGCGGTAGACCGGGTGTGCCCGCCGCAGCGCATTCTTCCTGTTGATCAACTGCCGGATCGTATGGCGCCCATTCCCCACCACATTCGCCGGCACGCGGGCTAAAGCGGCGATATACCGCCCTCCCGTCACGTAAACGCGATAATCTGTGCCCGGCAAAAACTCTTCCAACAACATCGCGCCATCGGCCTGCCGTTGAGTGCCAATGCGCTCGGCTACGGCATCAGCAGACAGGTTTCTGATCACACCCCGGCCCTCGGTGCCGGCGAGCGGTTTAACAAGGAATCGCTTGTTCGGGTGACGGGCAAGAAACCGTCGCAGAACCCCTTCGGGGTGCTCACCCAGCAGGATGCCATCGGGAACATCAACACCGTGCTTGGTCAGCACCTTTTTCGTCTGGTGCTTATTCTCCACCAGCGTGCTACACGCCTTCGAGGTCAAGTCACCGAGGGTCCGTCGAAAGTAATGACTGCGTTGGCCATCGCTGACGCTGAAGAATTCTCCAAGGTGGCCTTGACCCGGCAAATGCGCAAAGCGCTTGGATTTGGTCGCCAGATCATAATGGAATGTGACCTTTAGCCCCCGCTGAAAGGCCGCTAATGCGACGAGATAGGCCTGGATGCCGATATGCTCGATCTGCCAGACCCGAGCACGCATCAACGGATCATTGAAATCTGCAGTGGGCTGCCCACCTGGCGGCTCTAGGTTCCGGTGTCCCGATCCATTCGCAACTCTCCTCGAATTGCCGGATCGGCGTTTTGGTTTGGCCATGGCCTATACCCAAGGTCGGTTGGCAACAATCGTCATCAGAGACCAACGCATGCCGACTTGGTCCAGCGCCAAGCGGTCAATGCCCAGCTGCTCTTCAATAGCAGCGCGGGTCACATCGAATGGGCTGCGCAGATCAAACAACCTTTGACAGAATGCCACCATGGTTTCGGCATCTGGAAAGACCCAATGGAAGTCCACCTGCTCGCAGCTGGCCACTGACCAGCCACAGGCATCCAGTTCCGCCAGCGTATGCCGGCCTAGATAAATGCCGTCGTGGCCCGTGCTGTTGTGTGACCCTACGAATCCATCCAGAAACCTCGCGACGCGAGAACCTTCAGTCACATCCGAAAGCACGAACCGACCGCCCGGCTTAACCACCTCTCGAACCGCCTGGAAAAAGGGACGCTTATCTGCCATGTGGTGGACACCCGCCAGGCTTACGGCTACGTCAACGCTGTTTGGCGCCCAGGGCAACGGCAGCAGTTCACTGGTCGGCTCTGTGTCTCCGCTGGCATGGAAGCTTTCACAGGGCTCGTACCCCAACCACTGGCACTCGTCCGGCAGATATCTGTTCAGGTAGCCGCCGCCGGCCGGGACATCGGCCACCGTATGTCCGGGCTGTGGATCCGCCCGATGCAACAACTGAAGGAATTCCTGTCGACGGGCCTCAGGACAGGCCTGCATAGCGGCATCGTATGCAGCCCCTCGGTCCGCAAACATCGCCTCGTAGCCCCCCATGTACGTACCCTCCGTTGATAAGCGCTTATGGGAAAGCGGCTAAAGAGCCAGGGTCGAAAAACGTTGGTCACGGTAATACCTGGCCCGACGCGACGGCGTTGCCGTTGCATTCTTGTGCAAACGACCTCAATCAGGTGTGCCTCCGCAGTCCGCCCCAAAAGTCTCGCGTAAGTAATCGACTGGTAAACAACGCACACCCAGTTATGGATACTCAATTGTCGGGGACCGAACACATAGGACATTAAGGCCACTCAGCACACCAAAGGTTACGCCTAACCCACAACGGATCGCTTACCTTATCCCGACTTCCACCGGCCCGCTTGTTCCGGTTGCAGGGCTGCCGCACAGGGCCCGGCATCCGCATAAAACGCCGCGACAGCCGCAGCCATCAGGGTGGCGCCAATCAGCTCCATGGTCTCTTCCACCAGAAAATCCATCAGCCAGAAACCATGAGTGAAGCCGTAATGAACCCCTGGCAACTCGGCGATCCGCCCGGCGAAGATCCACTCATGCACCCACCACCCGGCTGGCTCATACCAGGCGCGCCTCAGGGCTGATCCAATGCCCGCTGCGCCGTAGGCGACAAACCCGCCAAGCAGCAAGATTCGTGTACGCCGGAGCTGCCAGACTAAACGCCAGTACCAAAGCACCGCCAGGCCCGGAACCAAAGCGATCAGTGCGAAGACAAGGTACTCACCCGCACTGCCAGCAGCACCGCCCAAGAGCATACCAGCGTAAATCGAGACCGCTTGGCGCACGTTACCGGCATCTTCCATAAGCATGAGCAAAAGGGCCATGCCCATAATCAACCAAAAGCGCTCTAACCGGACATTCGCGCGGATGCCACGCAGCCAGCCGGAAGCGAAGAATGCGAGCGCTGCAGCCAGCCCCAGCATCAGCCATTGCATGACCTCAGCAGCACCCCCTTCGGCGAAGAGATGGCTCCAAAGAACAACGGCCTCCTCTCCGTCACGCCGTGCCAGCTCAGAAGTGATCGTGCGCAGGTTCAGAACATCGACCGCAACGACCAACACCAACAACAGCGCAAGCCAGGAAAAGCCCAGCAACAGAATGAGCCAATACCCCTTGGCGTGACCTAGCAATCCCACCTTAGCCAATTAAATAGCCCCCTTTTTCTGTTTTTCATACAGCCGCCCTCGCGGTACCGAGGCGATGAAAGCAGGCACCAGGACAGCCAAATTTACGAAAAATTACTTTTTCTAGCTTGCATCAGCTGAGATCTATGGCAGGGCAAAGCCTCCGATCAACCGCTGGACGAACTCCGGGTAGCTGAGCAGCTCCTTGCAGCCGCTGGCGTGGTAGTTGCGTTGTCGTTAGCCATGCTCGCTCCTGCGCTCCGTTGATCGCAGGCTATCACACGCCGGATAGCGATATTGGGGTAGTTCATCCCGTACGGCACACTCAAGATCCCTCGCCCGTCCTCGCGGCGATAAAAGTATCGTCCTCGCTAGGATGGCACCCCGACGAGCAGATCCAGTACCCTTGCCACCTCTCTACAGGGGTAGAGCATGGCAATTTGGTTCAGTTACTGGCTGGCGTTCGTCATTGGCGTAGCCGCAGGGGCCTTAACCCGTCGGCGGTTCCGTCGCGACCGCACTGTATGGGCGAAGCGCAAGCTCCAGCTATGGGTGCTGTCTCTGGAGCTGAGAGAGCTGCGCGACAAGGTGGCCACGGCACAAGGCCGGCGGACCCCGCCGGCGCGCTGCAGGCTCAAAGTAAACAGGCCCACGCCGAGGCGAGCGCTGAATGCAGAGGCCGTGGCCGACCACCAACGCCTGATTTCATCATCGAGGCAGTGCCTGCCATAATACGCGACAATCCACGCTATGGTGCCAGGCGGATTGCGAACATCATTTCCGGGGATGAACTCGCGTTTCCGATTCGCAGGACGACAGTCTCCGCCATCTGAAAAGCCCACGGCTACGAGCCCGGCCCGAAAGGTGGGAAACGCCCTCACCGGGAGGATGAACCCGGGTGGCTAACCATCCTCTACAACCAGCACGTCATGGCGCTGGACTTCAAGACAACCCGAGACCTGGCAGGCCGGACCCTTTATATCCTGAATATCATCGATCACGGTCGTCGCGTACTCCAATGGTCCCGCGCCACGTACAACCCCACCGCTGGGTGGGTTGCACAACAATTACGCAACATGTTGATGGATCTGGACCGTGAACCGGATGCCATGGTGATGGACCGAGACAGCATCCTGCGCCCGATTTGTAACCAGACCCTACCCAACATGGGCATCAGGCCTATCCGGATCGCCTACAAATGCCCATGGCAAAACGCGGTCGTTGAGCGATTCCACCGAACTCTCAATGACGAACTGTTGCGATATGTGCAGCCGCTCAACGAGCGTCACTTGAATCGATTACTGGTCGAGTTCCGCTGTTACTACAACACCGCCCGACCCCACATGGCTAACCGCCGTGCTGAACCGCCCGTCCCTGCCAAGGCAGAGGACGGAACGCCTGCCAATGACCCCTGCTTTCATAAAGCACCTCGGGAGTTGGTGAGGAGAAAGTGGCTCGGCGGGCTGCACTCAAGCTGTCACTGGGCAGCGCAACCCAAACCCTAAGACCAGCCTTTGCGCCCCACCCAAAGAGAAATCGGCGACTATCGCCGAGTACACGTCGTACCCGGATGCCCCACAATGTGCTTCCGCAGGGCATTAAGCGCATTCAGCACACCACAGCGTCCGCCCTCTGTTCGCGTAAATACCACACTGTCTAGAGGCACTTCCGGCTTCTGGGGCGACTAGCGCCGGCGAAATAGTGACGAAGCAGTTTTTTGGCCACCACAGTTTTACATGCCCAATGGGTTGCAACGACCACCTTAAGCTGGATATTATACCTTCCTGTTACAAGGCTTTATAAGACTCATGTCTCATTTTGGGGCTTGGGCTCTTGGCTCGTTTGGCCCGCTTGAGTCGATTCTCCAGATCACCGTATGGGAAGCGGTGCCAAGCTGGCGTCTTCACAAAGTGAAGGGAGAGATATGGATTCGAACAAATCCTGACCAGTCGTCCGCCAAAGTTCGTGCCCATCCCCCGACCACCGTGCCCTTGCTCGCCACGATGGATGAGCCTGTCCTAATCCCACGGAGAAACCCTAATGGGAGACAAAGTTGATGACTAAAATTTTGAAATTAGCATTGCTCAGTGTAACTGCGGTCGTGATGACCGCTTGCAACGATATGCTCGGGTCTTCCAACAACAGCGAATCCTTTACAGTTTGCGAGGTACAAACGCTGAACATGGAAGACGTCTCAAAGTCATGTGATAAAGGTAACCGCGTGTTGTTCGCGCCACGGACATTTGGTAATGAGCAATTGCCCGTGCTCTTCTCAGCGCTGTACTGTGACCACAGCCAAAGCATTGCTCTAACGACTGGCGGCGTTTCTTGCATTTACAAGCCGATCAGCATGGATAGCCTCCAAGAAGAAGACGTTGATATTCCCCAATGATAAACGGCTCACGTCACCCCGTTTATCACGAGACCATGCGTGAATTTATCGCGAGGCCAAAACTCACAGCAACAGACCCACAAGGTATTAAAATGAAAAAACCAATCACTCTAATAGCTTCTTTTGCTTCCACTTGTTAATGGCCAAGTAAACTGACCCTCTACTGGCCAACGGAATTGACCCACCCCAGGGTGGCCACCGGCCACGAGATAACCGTACCGTCCACAGCCAAACGGGTTGTCGGGGGCGGAGATTTGAAGGAGTGGGTCGTGATACACAAGATCAAGGCACTGCACGACGAAGGCCGTGGGCTCTCGGTTCGAGCCATCAGCCGGGAACTGGGGGTCTCGCGCAATACGGTGCGCAAGTACCTGCGCACGGACACCGACGCAATCGCGGCGGAGCGAGCCGATGGGCGCCGGGGCCGGCTGCTCGATGAGCACCGGGCCTACATGGAGTATTTGCTACGCCGTTACCCGCAGCTCAGCGCGGTCAAGGTGGCGCGCAAGCTCCGGGACAAGGTCGGGGAGTTGGAGGTCTCGGATCGTAGCCTTCGGCGGTACCTGCGGGAGCTTCGTGCCACCGTCCAGGTGGCCCAGCCGCGCTACTACGAGCCGGTGCTGGATCTGGTGCCGGGCGTGCAGTGCCAGGTGGACCCCGGTGAGCTCCGGGGCGTGGAGATCGGCGGCGTGGAGCGCACGGTCTATTTTGTGGTCTTCGTGCTCTCATTCTCCCGGCTGATGCACGTTGCGGTGGCCTTCCGGCCCATCGACACGGTGCTATTCATCCGCATGCACGATGAGGCGTTGCGCGCCTTTGGAGGCAGTCCGGAGGAGTGTGTCTACGATCAGACGAAGATGGTGGTTATCGCCGAGCAGTTCCGGGAGCTGACGGTCAACGAGCGTTTCCACGAGTACGCCACCGGTGCGGGCTTTCGTATCCATGCCTGCCGGGGGTACGACCCGGAGAGCAAGGGCAAGGTGGAGGCCGGGGTAAAGTACGTCAAGCGCGATTGTCTGTACGGGGAACGCTTTGCCGACGAGGCGGATGTCCGCGCCCATGTCCAACAATGGCTTGACGAGGTGGCCAACGTCCGCTGCCACGGCACCACCGGGCGCGCG
>PWQG01000189.1 GCA_003556835.1 Gammaproteobacteria bacterium | reverse complement strand
TCATGGCCTCCGGATCGATATTGAAACCGTGGGTGACCACCACCACCGCATGCGGGTCGGGATTGGTGTCGGCATGCATCCACTCATACCGCAACTCCTGCAGGGAATCAGGACTCATTCCCATCTCCTCGGCACTGGCCAGCCCCGTCGGGTAAGCGGCACAACCTGTGGCAAAAAACAGCAGGCAACAGGCCACCAGACTGGTGAAACCGAATCGGTATTGCTGCATTTCGCCCATTTTGCCTCCAATTCCAGTAATTCAGGCATGACAGCAGTATAGACCGCCTGCGATACAGGAGCGAGAGATTCAGGCCAGTTCAGCCTGCCGGGCGTGGCGATAATCCATCCAGATCAGGAACTGCAGACCGAACAACAGGGCCGCAGTAAGCAGATGGGTGGGCTGTACCAACATGGGCATGCCCAGATGTCCGAGCGTCGCGCCGGAGCTTACGGCAAGCACCAGCACTGCCACCATCGCCATGCTGAAGCGGGTCAGGCCATGTTCGGGCCCCACCGAACGCCAGGCCAGCCAGGCCAGCCAGAGCCCGGCCACCAGCACCAATGCGGACAGGGAACGATGCACATAGAAGAACCAGGGCAAGGCACTGACCCAGGTGGTGCGTTCTGCGCCGGCGGTGTGGTTGAGATAATCCACCATCTCACGGACCTGTGTACCCAGCACCACCTGCAGTGCCGTCAGCCCCAGCAGCACATAGAGCCAGATCCGGAACTGCGGATCCATCTGCCCCACGGATTGTGACGCAACCACATCACGCCGGGCACGGGCCAGGGCAAACAGCAGCACCGCCACAATGGCCAAGGCCATGACCATATGCACCGTGATCATGCCCGGCTGCAGATTCGAGGCCACCACCCGCGACCCCAACCAACCCTGGTAGACGACCATGAAAAAAGCCGCCAGTGACGCCCGGAAAATCCAGGGATCGTGCCGCCGGCAGGACCAGGACTTCCAGGCCGTCAGCATGATCAGCAGGCCGATGACGACACCCACCAGACGGTTCACATACTCAGTCCAGGTCTTGACGACATTGAAAGGCACTTCATCGTAACCACGATGTGCGTAGATCTCGCGGTAGTTCTCCGGCAGGCCCGCCTCGCTCAGCGGTGGAATCCATTGCCCGAAACAGGTCGGCCAGTCCGGACAGCCCATGCCGGCGCCGGAGGCACGCACGCTGGCCCCGACAAGGATCAGGAAGTAAACGGCAGCGATGGTGATCCAGGCTACCCGGCGGTAGGACTTCAGCGCGTCAGTATCATTCATGAATCAGCGGACTCGGCCAGTGGTCGGGACCCGGATTTTACTACTCCCGGCGCCTCCGGGCAAAAGATTGCAGTCAATTGGGTGCCTGCCTATACTGGAATCAACCCGGGCCGCTCCGGCCTTCAGCTGAATCCGACGGAGGCTGACATGAACAATAACAACAACAGAAGCCGTATATCATTTTGCCTGGGCGCCGCCGGCGCCCTGCTCTGCAGTGCCCTGGCCAGCGCCCAGGGCTGGGACCAACGCACCGAACATGGCCATCCCGACCTGCAGGGCGTCTGGAACATCGCCACCGTGACCAACCTGGAACGCGATGCCCAGTACGAGGGCCGTCCCACACTCAGTCCGGAAGAAGTCGCTCTCATTGGCACCGATGGTGACCGGTACCTGCACGAGCTGCGCACTGACCGCAGCGGTCGTGGTGACGGTGATGTCGGTGGCTACAACACCTTCTGGATGGATCCGGGTGAACAGATGGCCATGATTGATGGGGAATTCCGCACCTCGATCATTGTGGATCCGGCCGATGGCCGCCTTCCCTTGCGCGAAGGGGCCCGCAGCTCCATCCGTACCCGCCCGGCCGGCATGGGCGCCTTTGACGGTCCCGAGGCACGCGGGGTGGGCGAACGCTGCCTGGTCGGCTTTGGCTCGTCGGGCGGACCACCGATGCTGCCGGTGCTCTACAACAACCACAGCCGCATCGTGCAGACACGGGATTACGTGATGATCCTGGCGGAAATGAATCATGATGCCCGCATCATCCGCCTGAACGATGAACACCTGGACATCGGGTATCCGAAGTGGCTGGGCGACTCGGTGGGTCATTACGAAGACGACACCCTGGTGGTGAAAACCACCAACTTCGATCCCCGGGAAGCGCCACGTGGTTCTCTTCGACACTTCCTCTACATCTCACCCCATGCCATGGTGACCGAACGATTCACGAGGATGGACGAAGACACGATCCTGTATCAGTTCGAAGTGGACGATCCGGACACCTACACCCAGGTCTGGAAAGGCGAGTTACCGATGAATGCCGCCGATGGTCGCCTGCACGAATATGCATGCCATGAGGGCAACTATGCCCTACCCGGCATTCTCGCCGGTGCCCGACAGGCCGAGCACCGGGAAGCGCAGGGGCAGGAATGACGGCGTCCGCGGGACGGACGGAACTCCGAATGAATCTGGCAGTGATAAGCAACTGAAACCGGAGAATCAGTCGTCCGTAAGCGGGTAATGGCAGGCCACGGCATGGTCAGTGGCGATCATTTCCATGGCCGGCACCTCCCGGGCGCAGCGATCCTGTGCGCGGGGGCAACGGGTGCGGAAGCGACAACCTGAGGGCGGATCCACCGGGGATGGCAGTTCACCCTGCAGGCTTGGCCGATCATGATCGGGTCGCGCATCGGGGTCGGGGTCCGGCACCGCATCCAGAAGGGCCCGGGTATAGGGATGCGCCGGTTGCCGATAGATAGAATCCGCATCACCAATTTCACACAGCATTCCCAGATACATCACCGCCAGCCGGTCACTGATGTTCTTCACCACGGCCAGGTCATGCGCCACAAACAGCAGGCTGAGATGATAGCGCTGCTTCATGTCCTCCAGAAGATTCAGTATCTGTGCCTGTACCGAGACATCCAGGGCCGAAACCGGCTCATCGCAGATCAACACTTCCGGTTCCAGCGCCAGGGAGCGGGCGATACAGATACGCTGACACTGCCCCCCGGAGAACTGGTGTGGGTGTCGGTCCCGATGCACGGACGGATCCAGGCCCACCGCCTCCATGACCTCATGCACCTTGGCATCCACCGAGCCACGGTCCCAGATTCGCAAGCCTTCCGCGACGATATCACCTACCGTGCGCCGCGGATTGAGGGAAGAAATCGGATCCTGGAAAATCATCTGCAAGCGCGTCCGGGTCCGTCGCAGGGCTTCCCCCTCCAGACCGGTCAGTTCCGTGTCACTCAGAAACACACGACCACTGGTGGGAGGCGGCAACTGCATCAGGGCCCGGCCGACCGAGGTCTTGCCGCAACCCGATTCACCGACCAGCCCCAGGGTTTCACCGCGAGCGAGATCAAAACTGACGTCACTGACTGCCTGCACGATCCCACGCCCCAGGGGGAAACCGACCGTCAGATGCTCGACCCGCAACACAAGATCCTGGTCACTGCGTTGTTCGGATGCCTGCAGCGCGCTCATGCCTGTGCCTCCTTGTCCGTTTCGGACACAGCAATGCCCGAAGCACTCTGTCCTGCCTGTCGATTGCGCTCCAGCGCTTCCTGTCCCGCTTTTGTGCCCACCGGATGGAAGCAGGCATAGCGATGAGCCTCCCCTTCCAGCGTTTCC
>PWQG01000262.1 GCA_003556835.1 Gammaproteobacteria bacterium | reverse complement strand
TGTCGCCGGAACGCACCTGGTACGTCGGGGCGGTCATGCGACCGTCACTGTCATCGCTATACAGCGGCGCATCGGGTGCCTCGATGGGGCCACCTGTATTGTAGGCCCTTGGGATCAGCAGGGTTTCACCGGCGACAATCCGGCTTCCAGACAGGCGGTTGGCATCCTGCAGGGCGCTGACCCGCGTGCGGTAGCGCTGCGCAATGGCACCGAGTGTGTCGCCTGGCTGGACTTCATAACGATCCCATGTCACCCGCTGTTCTTCGCCCAGGCTGGCCAGGCCGTTGATGGCCTGGTCGGCATGGCTGCGTGGCAGCAGAAGGGTATGGGGGCCGTCGGGGTGGGTTGCCCACTGCCGATAGCCAGGATTGAGGCGATAGACGATTTCCGGTTCCAGGCCAGCCAGTTCCGCCACCAGGGCCAGGTCCACCTGGCTCTCCGCCTCGATGATGATCACCTCGGGTTCATTGGGCAGCAGCGGCGGCTCTATGCCGTGTTCTTCGAGACCGTTGATCAGATGGGCCAGTGCCAGGATCCGTGGCACGTGGCGTTGGGTTTCCGTCGGCACGGACAGGGACCAGAAGTCGGTGGCTTCGCCATTGGATTCATTGTTGCGTATGCTGCGTTGCAGATTGCCCTGACCCATATTGTAGGCTGCCAGGGCCAATAGCCAGTCGCCGTCGAACTGTATATACAGGTATTCCAGGTAGTCCAGCGCAGCACGCGTGGAGGCCAGGGGGTCGCGGCGACCGTCGTACCACCAGTCGCGTTTCAGGCCCATGCCGGTGGCCGTGGCGGGCATGAATTGCCAGAGTCCCACGGCGCTCTGCGGCGATACCGCATTGGGGTTGTAGGCACTTTCCACGATGGGCAGCAGGGCCAGTTCCAGGGGTAGCCCGCGTTGTTCGATTTCATCGATCACCAGATAGAGATAGGGCCGGGCCTGCTCGGCCACCTGCTGGATGAAGTCCGGGTTGTCGGTGTACCAGTCAAGGGCTTGACGTATGTCGTCATTGTCGTGTTGCAGGGCAAAGTGAAAGCCCAGGCGCATTCGTTGCCAGAGGTCGGTGATGACCAGTTCTTCACCATCATGATCGACGCCCATGCCGGGCAGTTGACGGCGCGGTACGCCCATCGCCCGACCCTGGCGTTCGCTGCGGATGGCGGCCACGGCAGCCGATATCGATTCGCTGCGTTCGGCGCCGGGCTGTGTGCCCGACTGCGTCGGGGCCGATTCGGGCAGTGTGCTGCAGGCATTGAGAAGCACACCGGTACCCAGCAGAATGGCCAGGCGACGGCGGGTGAATGGTAGTGTGTTCCCTGAAGGCATCAGTGGGCTATCCCTGGAAGTTGTCTTTCCATTGGCGCAAAGCGGCAAAAGTGTCCACTTCGGTGGTCAATGTGCGGCCCGCGTGTTCACTGCATCGCTGGCGCACACTTTCTTTATGACAGCGCAGGAACGGATTGGTTCGCTTTTCGGTGGCCAGATCGGAGGGCAGGGTGATCCGGTCCTGCTCCCTAAGAGCGATGACGGCCCGCTCACGTTCGGCAATGGCGGCGTTGTCCGGCTCGGCGGCACGCGCAAAGGCCAGGTTGGCGCGGGTATATTCATGGGCACAGTAAACCCGGGTGGTGTCGGGCAGGCTGGCCAGCTTGCCGAGCGAGGCCAGCATCATCGGGGGATCCCCCTCGAACAGCCGGCCGCAGCCGGAGGCGAACAGTGTGTCACCGCAGAACAGCAACGGGGCGTGGCCGGCGCCCGGATCGGCGAGGAATGCAATGTGATCCAGGGTATGCCCCGGGACCTCGATGACGCGGAAGTCGGTGTCCAGGATACGCAGGTGGTCCCCGTCATGGAACGCGTCGGTGACCGCCGGAATACGCGCAGACTTGGGGCCGTACACCGGGACACTGCGATGCTGCAGTAGCCGCTCCACACCGCCGGTATGGTCCGGGTGGTGGTGGGTCAGCAGGATGCCGGCCAGTTGTGATCCACTTTGTTGTAACCATTCCAGCACCGGGCTGGCATCACCGGGATCGACCACATAGACATGTGGCTGGTCCGGCTGGCTGATCAGCCAGATGTAGTTGTCATTGAAAGCGGGGACCACGTCGATCTGCAACGCCATAACGGGCTCACCATCCGGGTCTGAACAAGGAACTCCGTATGATACCGTCTACCGTGTCGAAAACAAGGTTCCCTTGCAATGACTCCTGATCAGGGCCTGTGTCATGTTATGCTTGCCTGCAATCCGGTACCAGCGCCCACAGCGGCTTGAGGGATAGAATATGAGCTTGTTCGGCCGCAACAGGGAAAAGACCCGGCCGCAGAAGGAGTTACCGCCATCGCAGTCGTTTGCGGCAATGTCCGACTGGTTTCGCACCCCTTTGGGTGAGGCGCTGCTGCATCTTGAACAGCAATACCTGAAGCCCCGGACCGCGCGATTGTTCGGATATCACATGCTGCAGCTCGGATGTTCCAATGTCCGCTTGCTGCTGGATGACTGCCCGGCGGCTCTGAAGGTCAACTTTGTGCCCGACTATCAACCCGGGCAGCTTTCACCCGTGGCGGATAATGAAAGCCTGCCGCTGGGCACTGAAAGCATGGATGTGGTGTTGATCCATCATGCCCTGGATTTCACGCCGGACAGCCATCGCCTGCTGCGTGAAGCTTCGCGGGTGATCACGGCCGGTGGTCGGCTTTTTGTGGTCGGTTTCAATCCCTGGAGCACATGGGGGGTGAGCCGGCTGCTGCGCCGCCGCGGTACGCCACCTCCCTGGAACGGGCGCTTTCTCTCGGTTCTGCGGCTGATCGACTGGCTGACCCTGCTTGACTTCCGCATCGAGGATATCAACCACGGTGGCTTCCTGTTGCCGGCCAACCGCAGTTTCAATGCCATGAAGCGGGAGCGCTATGAGCGACTGGGGCAAAAACTGTTTGCGCCGCTCGGTTGTTTCTATGTCATTGAGGCCCGCAAACACCGCATCCCCATCACACCAGTGATGTCGCGTTGGCCGCGTCTGCGGGCGCCGGTCATCGGTGGTCGCTTGACCGACAATGGTACCGTGGTGCCGGGCTCCGGTCTGCCCACCCGTTATGAAGGGCCGAAGGAAAGCGGTGGTGGCTCGCAAGGAACCGGATCGCACAACAACAGGAAGCAATGAATTGAGCGAGCGAATCGTGATTTATACGGACGGGGCCTGCCGTGGCAACCCCGGGCCGGGAGGTTGGGGCGCGGTATTGCGCTTCCGGGACCAGGAGAAGCGTTTGCACGGCGGTGATCCGGAGACGACCAATAACCGGATGGAGCTGTTGGCCGTGATCCGTGCCCTGGAGGCCCTGCGCAAACCCGGTCAGGCAATAGATCTGTACAGCGATTCGCGCTATGTTCTGTCGGGCATCAGCGAATGGCTGCCGAACTGGAAGGCGCGTGGCTGGAAGACCTCGGCGCGCAAACCGGTGCGAAATGTGGAGTTGTGGCAGCGCCTCGACGAGCTGGCGGCCGCACATGACATTCAATGGCACTGGGTCAAGGGGCACAGCGGGGATCCGGGCAACGAGCTGGCCGATCAATTGGCCAATCTTGGCATCGACGAACTGGACTGAAGGGGGAACGGGCAGGGATCATGCGACAATTGGTAT
>PWQG01000472.1 GCA_003556835.1 Gammaproteobacteria bacterium | reverse complement strand
GGATCTGCCCACTGTAATCGGGACCCAGTCCGGTATACAGACCCTGCTTCATCCCGATAAAAGTGACCGTCAGATCGGCGCACACTGCATCCCCGGCGATACCGCCAGTATCACTGATCAGACCAGAGGGCACATCCACCGACAAAACTGGCAGTCCGGCCGCATTCACCAGATTCACTGCCTCATCGTAGGGGGCGCGCAAACTCCCGCTGACCCCGGTCCCCAACATGGCATCAACAATCACCGCGTGCCCGGCGGGCGATTCCGCCAGAGCACTGGAAAACCCGCTGGCGTCAAAGGCCCTGATCTCCACATCGCGAGTGCGCGCAAACTCCAGGGCTTCTGCTGCCTCACCCTTGAGTGTATCGGGCTCAGCAAGATGAAACACACGGGCACGGATGCGATGCTCAGCGGCCAGCCCGGCCAGCACATAACCATCGCCCCCGTTGTTGCCTCCACCAGCCAGCACCAGTAATTCGCGCGTGGCAGGCCAGTGTTCGAGCAATTGCCGGAACAGGGCCGAAGCGGCGCGCTGCATCAAATCGAAACCGGGGATACCCGCCTCGATAGCCAGGCGGTCAAGTTCACGAAGCTGTGCTGCGGTATAAAAGCGATGCCTGATCGTCCGGGCATCGACGGCTCGATTGTGCATATCTTCTCCCACTGTCATCCCATACGTGCCACCAGGTGGCGCAGCAGCCGCAGGGCTGTTTCCAGATCCTCCTGGGAGATATCCTCCGTGTTATCGATGGCCCAGGGATCCTGCACGGATCGCAGCGCGTTGTAGACCTGCAGCCCGTCTTCAGTGAGCACCACCAGGGAGGAGCGTTTGTGCCGGGGGTTGGGGTCATAGGTCAACAGCCCGTCCTCGGCCATCACATCCGTAATCCGCTGCACGGCCTGACGGGACTGGCCCAGTGCCCGGGCGATGGCCGGTACTGTCACGCCACCGGGTGACAGGGCAATCACACCGATCACTTTCCAGCGCGCGCTGGTCAGACCCAGGCTGCCGGCCATGCGATCCCCCTCCGCCTGAAGCAGGCCATTGAGCCGGAAAATGGTGAGCACAAGGTCCAGAAACAACTTGCGTTTGGGTGAATGTACCATGTGCTGACTCCCCTGAATCTGGCAATTCCAGTGTACCCCGCCGCCCTTGCTGAATGTTACAGGAAGGGCAGCGGGCTACACTAGCATCACCGCGCCTGTGCTCCATAGCGGTTCACCGGTGAAGGGCCAAATGACAGCCAGGTGTCATTGACCTGCTGGTGCTGCCCCGCTTGCTCCCAGTCGCAGACGCCGTCAGGAAAGATCGTTTCCAGGCGCTGCCACTGCCCGTCACTGAGCTCCATTGCATAATCATCCGGGTCCAGCGGTTTCAGATTGCATTGCAACACGTCATTGGCCAATGGACCGCCGGCCACCAGGCGCAGACCCGCATGGGGCGGGTACAGTGCATTGCAGCGACTGCCGGTATTGTCGAACAGACGATCACGCTCAAACACGGCGGCCTCCACAATACGTGCGCCACTTTCATCAAAACAGTCGTCATGGAGTTCATCCGGTCGCGCAGCAACAATGCGATCAAGGGCAGAGCCTGCCATTGCCGATTGCGAAGCCAGCGTGGTCAACCACTCGTCCATGAGGGACAGGTTTTCGGCCTCCAGGGACATGCCTGGCGCATGGCGACGGATCACATAGTTGTCCGCATGGCCATTGTCCCGTTCCAGCCGCGCCCGGGTGGTGAAGGAATAGACACTGGCGTGGAAGTTGCCCTGGTCATCCAGATACAGACGACTGTCAATGATCGGCACCTGCGCGAGCCCACTGCCGCCACTGATCACCCGACCGGTGGCATAGGCGGCACGCACGGCCTCGGGATCAGCCCGCATCCGCTCGGGCTGCCACTGTCCGTCGATATCCCAACCGCCAAACTCTTCATTGAGATCCAGAAACAGGTCCGGATCAATCAGGCCGGCATTCAACGCCTCCAGCCCGTACTGGACACCCACATTGTCATGCGGCGTGCGCGCCACCATGCGTTCGACCTCCGGGTTGGGGTGCGACTTCAGCCCGAACACATTGCGCATTCCGTCATAGATGGAGCAACGGATGCCATCGGGGTTGTCCTGTGCATGGTATCGAGCCGACTCCGGAATGACGGCCGGGCAATCGTGGGGTGATACGCGGTCGGGCCGGTCCCCCAGGGATTCGTCGCAGAGATACCAGTTGGGCCAGCCCCCGATCGATGCACGGGTGGCTTCGTCCAGGCCTCTCTCCGGATCATTGGCGAATCGCCGCAGCGGACCGGCACATTCGGCCGAATCCACAAAATAACTGACCGCATCGGAGAAGCTCATGCCCGGCAGCAGCCCGTCGAGAATGCCGGGATAGGCGCCGGCAATGAGCAGCTGTTGCATGGCGCCACCAGAGGCTCCGCTGCCGATGGTGAATACCGGAGCGCCATGACTGACCGTGAAATGCTCCTTGACCATCATCGCGGTTTCTGCCGACAGCACATCATTGCAGCCACCCTGGGCATTGACGTTCAGGGTGGAGGAGGCCACCGCATAGCCGGCGGACAACATGGTGTCGCGCAATACACCTCCGGTACTTGTGCCCTGGAAGAAGCCGGCTTCACAGCCACCGCCAAAGGTGTAGACCAGACGGCCGTTCCAGGCCACGGAGGGGCGCGTCGGTGAGGGGTCTCCGGCCAGTGGATCATGCAACAGGGCAAGTTGGTAGATCGCCCGGTTGATGGTGCCGGTTTCCAGACGCACGATATAGGGAACCTGCTGCCCCAGCGACGTCTGCGTCATCATCAGATCATCGGGGTGCCGGGTGGTATCCTCCAGGGGCCGGAAGTCATCGCTTTCCGTACTGCGGTAGACATAATCGAAACGCGTCGGAAGTGAGCAATCACTACCCAGTAAGTCAGTATCCAGAAAATCGCCATTGCCGATCGCAAAACGACGCGCCGCGCCATCCGCATCGGGCGCCAGGGCATCCAGGCAGAGATAGGGATCGAGAGGCTCACCGGAGAATACCGGCCCACTGCGGGGCCAGTTCACCAGGGACAGGCTGGCCTCGGCATCACCGGCGAGTACGGTAAGTCGACTCTCTCCCTGTGGCAGGTCCCGGGCCACATAGTGGTAAACCGTCGCCCCCTCGCGCGCGGTCGACGGCATCAGGTTGCTGCTGACCGGGCTGTCATTGACCAGCAGCTGCGGCGAACCACCACCAGTGTGAAGAATCTCGATCAGCGCCGTACCATCAGTGACCATATGCGGCTGCCCGGACAGCAGCTCAAGCTGCAGTTGTGCCGGTTCCGATCCGGAGCAGGCAAACAGCGAGAGCGGCAACACAAATGCGCCGGGGATTCGTTTCAGCAGTCTTTTCATTGTTATTATCACCTGTCAGTTGTCACTTGAGGAACCTCTGATTAATTCCTTGAGTGAGCATACTACTCCCTGCCCGCGCTTGCATCCGGCACGGGCCTGTTGGAAACTGGTACACCGTATTCCCGACCGCTGGCAGGCAGAAACATGCGCAAGATCCGGACACCCCGGCTCCACTGGCTGACCTACTTTACCCTGGTTTTGCTTCTGGCCTTGCCCTCGGCCATGCCGGCCAATGCCAACCAGGATCCCTATGCCGATGTCGATGTGACCGGCGAGTTCGCCTTTGTGCGCGTGCAATACGAGACCATGTTCCGCTCTCGCTGGGGTTCGGGCACCTGGGCGATCGATTATCCTGATGCGGACCTCAATTTCCTGCGCGGTATCGCCCGCTTGACCAATGTGCGCATATTGCCCGAGCCGCTGGTACTGCGCCTGAGTGACGAGCGGATCTTCGAGTACCCGTTTCTGTACATGCTCGAGGTGGGTCGCGCCGGAGGACCACTGTTCTCGGCAGTGGAGGTGGAGAACCTGCGGGAATACCTGCTGCGTGGTGGTTTCCTGATGATCGACGATTTCTGGGGCACCCAGGAGTGGATGGCCTTCGAGAATGCCTTTGCCCCGGTGTTTGCGGGTCGGGAAATCATCGAATTGCCGCATGACCACGAAATCTTCAGCGTCTACTACGATATCGATGGCCCGCAAATGATTCCGGCCCTGGGCAATCCGGAGAATCGGCCGGAGCGTGATGTCGACCGCGCATCAGCCCATGCGGTTCTGGATGATGACGGTCGCATCATGGTGCTCATCAACTGGAATACGGACATCGGTGACGGCTGGGAACACACCTATCACCCGGGCTACCCGACCCGTTACGCCAACCAGGCGTATCAGCTGGGTCTCAACTTCCTGATCTATGCCATGACGCACTGATTGTCACTGCGTTGCCGCAGGCTCCTCGCCGGCAACCGACTCTTGCATCCGCTCGCAATAATCGACCTCTTCAATGGCCGGGGTGAACCAGATGAAATCCCAGGCCGCTTTGCCGTCGGTCTCGCCCTGATAGGCGGCCGGTTCTGTCCGTTCAGGGTCGACTTCCAGGAACGCCACAGTGACGACGCTCTCCGAATCCAGGTAATTGGGCACACCGAGGTCATGCCGGATATGAAAATTCCCGGCGACCAGAACCCTCGTGGCCGATGCTTCCCGCGATTCCGCCAATGGGCGCTGCAGGCTCTCGGCCATTGCCTGATCACGTGCCTGCTGTACCGCCGCCATCGCCGGAATTTGATCATCAGGCAGCAAACCACAATGACTGTCATCAATGTCCTGCACGAGCTGGAGCCGGGCCGTGGCATCGAGCCGCTGCAGCGTTTCGTCGGGCACTCCATCACGGTATACAGCCACGATCTCACTGGAATCCAGGTTGGCCGCCACTAGCTGCAAGCCATCCGCCTGCAGACCAAGCTCGAGTACCGGTTGGTACCAGGGCCAGTGCCAACCGATATCCCAGTCAAGATGTTCGCGCAGCGCATCCTCGTCCCCGGACAAAGCAGGGTCCAATGAATCGAGGCGGGATTGTTGTTGGCGGCTGAGCATCTCGAAACTGATCAGGCCGATGCGCTCGGCGGCTACCAGTTCCTGCAAGAGAGCCAGACGACGTGTGTGATGATCCGGGTTATCGTGTTTCTCACCCAGCAACAGGTACTCCGAGCGACCGCCCGCCTCAAACAGGTCCGACGCACTGACAAAGGCCTGCGCCTGATGGCTCCATATCTGCCCGACCAGGGAGTGCTCCTGGTACCGTGGTGCCTGCCACTCGGTCGATGCGCTTGCACCCGCCGGTAACAGTAGCGCAAACGTCAACGCAGCTGTGAACATGAAGTCAGACATGAGCCCCCGGGTAATCGAAACTTTCAAATCGTGCAGTGCCCGGTCCCAATGAGGACCAGTCCCCGTCCAGCAACAGACAGGCCACACCCGCCGTGGGCACGTGGTCAACCCGCAACTCGTCACACACGGTGTTGAGCAGCTCTGTGATCGCCGGATTGTGCCCCACCAGCATGACACAATCCAGGGTCGGGTCAAAATCCCGGATCAACTGGACCAGGCGGGATTCCCCGGCCAGGTAGACCGGCGGTGCTTCCTCTACCAGCGTCAATGGCAGATCCATCTCTGCGGCCAACAGATCCGCGGTTTCCCGGGTCCGTTGTGCAGGACTGCAGACGATTTTCTGCGGCAGGGGCGCCCGACTTTCCCGGATACTCTCGACCATGGCAACCAGGTCCTTTCTTCCACCATCCTTCAGAGGCCTGTCGAAATCTCTGGCGCCATGCCCGTGCGGTTCCGCCCTGGCATGTCGGACAATCCACAATGTTTTCATCACCACTCCGGCTGCATACAACCCGGGCGCTGGAAACAGCCCCCTTTCGTAACATCGAGAGGATACCCGAAGGGGCGCGAAAGGCAATCCCGTTGCATCAATCCGGGGCTGGACAGTGCAAACGGAATTGCTCAGAATGCTCTGCATTGAGAATCCCGGAGTCATTTCATGCCTGCACCCCTGCCACCCGCCGCATTGCGGACGGTGATCGTATCCCTGTTGTTATCCGCCCCCGCACTTGCGGAAGAAGAAACTGGCGACTGGGAGACCGAAGCTCAGGTCGAGCTTGGTGCAAGCTACAACACAGGCAATTCCGAGGACGAAAATATCCGGGTACGGTCACGCTTCGATGCCGAACGCGGGGTATGGGGCTATCGTTTGAATTTCGACGGCTTCCGTTCCTCGACACGCGATGAGCTGTCTGCCGAGCGTTTCTATGCCTACGGCACCACCACGCACAATTATGACGAGGACAATTTTTCTCGCATCCGCCTGGCTCACGAGCACGACCGCTTCAGTGGCTTCGAGCGTCAGACGGACGTTTCAGTGAGTTATGGGCAGATCTGGCTGCGTTCGCGCGACGACATGGAGATCGACTACACGGTAGGTGTCGGAGCGCGAAGCTCGAAATCATCCGACGATGATATCAATGAAGCCATCATCCGCCTCTCCTCGCTGTATACCTGGGAAATTACGGACAATTCCCGTTTCTCCCAGGAAATCAGCACGGATGCCGGCGACAGCGTAGTGGTGTCACGCTCGGAAACCGGCGTCGAGTCGGACATCCTCAACAACCTGTCAATGAAGTTCACCATCCGTCTGCGACACCAGAACAATGTGCCCAGCGACCGGAAACGGCTGGACACGGAAACAGCACTGACCCTGCTTTTCCGCTTCTGAACCAAACCAACAGATCAAGCAGCTCTCCCTTCCCTGCCCGCACAACTGAAACCGATCAACTGAGGACCGGTTTCAGCAAACGCTTGCTCAGCAGTATACCTAGCACCGAACCAGTGACTCCTGTCACCAGCAGCTGGGTATCGTTGACCTGGAAACCGACCGCCTCCAGACCGGGCAGGGCAATCAACCCACCACCCACACCCAGCAGGAAGCGTCCGGTCAGCCCGGCCCAACCTCCTCGATCCAGGAACCCCATACCGAGCAGGTATCCCTGCAGCGAGGCCGCAATGAACAGGACTCCCACCGCCGCCGCCACCGTGGCGGATACGATTTCCCAGAGCGTACCGGCGAGGATCAGGGCCGGATCGAGCACAAAGAAGAACGGTATGAAATAAATCACACTGCCCAGGCGCATGGCCTTGAACCCGGTCGCCAGCGCTGAAGCTCCGGCCACACTGGCCGCGGCAAAAGCACCCAGCGCCACCGGCGGGGTGATGAAGGACAACATGCCCCAGTACAGAATGAACAGATGCACACTCATCGGGTCCAGGCCCGCCTGGGAAAGAGCCGGTGCCAGCACAATCGCAAGGAAAATATACGCCGCCGTCACCGTCATACCTATACCCAGGATGAAGGCGGTCAACGCCCCCATCAGCAGCAACAACCAGATCGAGTCACCCGCCAGGTACAGCAGGTCATTGACCAGGGTGCCGGACAAACCACTCATCGACAGGGCGCCCACGATCAGACCCACCCCTGCCATGATTGCCAGCAGCTCGGCCAGCAGGCGGCCGCTGGCGTACAGGAACTCGCCCGCCTTTTTCATATCCCAGCGCTGAGCCTTGGTCACCTGGTTCAGAACCAGCAGCATGCCGGTGGCAATGAATGGAGCCACTGCCTCGCGCTGCAGAAAGACCAGCAGGAAAATCAGCACGCCAAAAGCAGCCAGATAGAACCAGCCCTCTTTCATGGTGTCCTTCAGGCTGGGCAATTCCTCGCGTGGCGTGCCCTTGAGATCCTTGCGGGCCGCATAGGCGTCGATCTGTACAAACAGGCCGAAGAAGTACAGGGCCGCGGGTATCACGGCTGCCAGGGCCACCGTGGTATAGGGCACATTGAGGAATGTCGCCATGACAAAAGCGGTCGAGCCCATGATCGGCGGCAACAACACACCACCGGTCGAAGCGCAGGCCTCGACACCACCCGCGTATTCCTTGTCCATACCACTGCGTTTCATTGCCGGGATGGTCATCTGCCCCGTGGTCAGCACATTGGTGATGACACTGCCACTCATCGACCCCATCAGGCCGCTGGAGACAATGGAAACCTTGGCGGCGCCACCGCGGACATGGCCGAAGAGCGCGAAAGCGAGATTGATGAAGAAGCGCCCGCCACCGGTATGCTGCAAGGCCACGCCAAAGATCAGGAAGCCGATCACCAGCGTGGCAAAGGCGCGGAACGGCAGGCCCAGCACACTCTCGATGCTCATGATGTGGTAGGAGGCAGTCTCCGCGGGGGAAGAAGACATACCACTGATGGGCCCGGGCATGCTGTCGGCAAGGATCGGATAAACCGAGAACAGCAAGACCAGCACGAACAGGGTCATGCCACCGCAACGACGCACCGCCTCCAGCACCAGTGCCCAGAGCAGGTAACTGACCCAGACCGCCGTGGTCGGGGCCATGAACTCCCAACCATAATCGAGCATGGTTTCGGCATTGATGAAAAAATAAGCCGCAGCGCCGAATGCGGCCAGCGCCAGCAGAATGTCGTACCAGTAGCGTGTCGCATTGCGCCAGGGCGGAAACAACAGGTACACCGGCGGCAACAGTAGCGCCAGCAAGGCATAGTAGTAGTGGTTCTCAATCGTTATGATGAAATCCAGCAGTGGCGCATCGGCGAACATGCGCAGGGTGTCCATGGCAAGAAAGGCCGCCAGGGCGGCCGAAATGCCGGTCAACCAGCGCACCCACACCGGAATGTTGGCTGGACTACGCATGCTTATCGCCACACCGGATTGAAGCCCGCCTCCTCGAGACGTTCAGCCCGCAATGCCATCCAGGCCTCACGGTGCTGGTCCTGGTTGCGGATACCCCTGTCCTGCAACTCCGCCCAGGCCGAGATCAGCACATCCTGGCGCTCGATCAGGCTCTGGTTGTGCGACTCCAGTTCATCATTCCAGATTCCGATCTCTTCCCAGTACCGCACCGAACCGTCATGGTAGGGCACCACCCAGTCGAAGACCTGCCGGTCCAGGGCCCAACCGATGGCGCCGGGATCAGCATCCTTGAAACGATCATAATTTTCGTGGATGACGCGGGTCATCCAGTAGACCATATTGGCATCCTGGTCGGCTTTGCTGATCAGGATCGGATAAGGATAGGTGGCACCTTCGTGGGGAGTGTCGTCGCTGAGTTTCGGGCCGCGGGTGGCAAAATGCGGCGTGAAATAGGGACCGATATCCCGGATGCCCTGCCAGCAAGCGGCATCATCGTGCGGGGTGTCCAGCCAGGTGATGCCTCGCGGCGAAGCCTCCAGACGCCGGGCGGGCCCGGAGGTGGTGGTGCCGAAAGCCACGTCGACATCCCCATTGATCGCCCCGTTCCACATCGCTTCATAGCCGGGAAAATCGACACGGGTGACATCATCCCAGGTGACACCACCGCAGGCCATCAGGGCCTGCATGGAAATATTCAGTGCCGGTGCACCTCGTACATAAGGCACCCGGCGACCGCGCATATCGGAGAATTCGGTGATGCCGGAATCGGCCGCAGCCGCCACGGACTGGGTACTGTCGCCGTTGGAACTCATGAGCATGCGCAGTGGCTGGGGTCCCCACTGGGGATCCGCAAACTGGAATACCCCTTCCTGGGCAAAATAGGTGGCCACACCATTGGCGGAGAATTGCACCCGGCCGCTATTGAGTGGCAGCAGACGCGACACATCGTTCTGCCCCGGGATCACCCGCAAGGTGATGTTGTACTGATCACGCAGCATGGCACCAATGGCCACGGCCTGATTGTAGCCGGTGGTACCCACATTATAGGCGGTCCAGGCAATCTGACGCGGCAGATCCGGTGTTTCCTGGGCCGCCAGGTTAGCGGCAGCGGCTGTCAGTGTAAGCACGGCCGCACATCGCGTCAGTGCGGAAGACAATTTGCGTTTTTCCATCATGGTTCTCATAGGATCTGGTTCCCCCCGAAACAGAGCGCAAAGATTATCAGGGACAGGCAGAGGAAGAAAGTCGCAGGAGTCGGACGGGGAAAGAAGAGGACGGGCAGCACGGCCGACCCGGGGGGTCGACCGTGCTCGGGTTCACTGGCGGGTGCCGGATACAGACAGCGCGCCGAATGCGGTATCGAAGCTTCCTTCCAGCTCGTCACCATCGACCTGACCGGTGAAGTCCAGCGTCATCATCTGACCCTGGGCATCCACGGTGGTGGAGAAGGAAACATCATTGCCATCAACAACGATGTTGTCCAGTGATGCGGCACCGAGCTCCGGCGAGCGCATTTCCCCGGTCAGGTCGTCACGGACCACAAGCGTGGAATTCATGTTGCCCATCGGTGTGGAGATGGTAGCGTCCCATTCACCAACCAGGGGATTTGCAGGCTGAAACAAGCCAGCACAAGCCCCCAGGAATACAGCGACCAACGCGATGGCGGACAACTTGAGTGTTCTGATCATTGCAGTATCTCCCTTTGCTTGAACATCATTATCATTCGGGCCGACCAACGCCTTCAGCCGACAACACGTCCATCATTTCGCCAATACGGGCAGGAGTCAACGCACAATGCCATGGATGACAGGAGGCAGCCGACCAATGACCGATTGAGCCGGCAAAAAAACGCATCAAAAGGCCAGTTCGAGGATTTCCCGTACATCGTCGGGTGACCGGATCGGTCGCGGGTTGTTCCGCACGACCGGATGCCGTGCCGCCGCTTCGGCGATATCCGGCAGGTCCTCCCGGCGCAACCCGACATCACGCAGACAACACGGCAGGCCCAGGGTCTGAAGCAGTCCGAGCAACTGATCGGCCGGCTCCCCGGTATCACCCATGGCGGCGGCCAGCTCCTGTTGTGCGCCAAGCGTGGTCTCGCGGTTCCAGCGCAGCACGGCCGGCAACAGGACACAGGAAGTGTAGCCATGCGGAATACCGTGTGCCGCTCCCAGAATGTAGCCGATGCCATGGCTGGCGCCGTGGCGAACCCGCCCCAGGGCACAACCGGCCAGCCAGACGGCCTGCTGGTTGGCACTGCGGGCTGACAGGGAATCCGGATCGGCCGCGCATTCCGGCAGCGAGCGGAATAACAGACGCAGCGCATGCAGGTATTGCCCCTGCATATAGGCATGGGAATCGGTGGAGCAATATCCCTCCACCGCATGGTCAAGGGAGCGTATGGCAGTCGACAGCCAGAGCCACTGCGGGGTGTGTCGCACCAGGCGGGGGTCATAAAGGATGCTTCGCGGACACAGGCTTTCGGCCCGGTAGCCTTCCTTGCGGCCGCGCTGCGGATCACTCAGGCCGGCATTGTCGCTGTACTCGGCGGCCGAGAGCGTGGTGGGCACGGCCAGGTGGCACAGCGGCTTCTGCGACGGATCCGGCTGCCACTGCCCGGCCCGCTCACCGGCCGTGCCGTCGCTGAACCGGCCGTAGGCAAGCAGCCCGGCTTCATCGCGGATACCGCCATTGATGCAGAATTGCACCGCTTTGGCCGCATCGATGATCGAGCCACCACCCACACTGATCAGCAGGTCCGCTTCGCTGTCCCGCACCGCCGCCAGCGCCCGCATGACATCCGGCCGCGGACTGTGGGCCCCGATGCGGGCGAAGACTCCGGCGCAGCGGTTTCCGAGGGCATCCTGGATACCCTCTATGGCAGCGGTTTCCCGGTGCAGGGTAGCCGAAGCCAGAATGAATGCCCGGTCACAGCCATGCTCGGTGAGCAAGGTCGGCAAAAGGCTCGCCGCATCACATTCCAGGAAAACCTGACGCAGGGCGGAGTAATCGTATCGGATCAAAATGCCTTCTCCCGGACTGTCGAAATTTGGAGGCGGGACATGGTCCAGTCAATGCCCTGCAATCCGCAAATGCTTCCATATGCGCCCGATTGAAGCAACCGGGAATCTGGTTCATACTCCAGACAAACCCCTGACCCATTCCATGGCCGCTCTGCGGGAGCCCCATCATGATCACACTGGACATCAACGGACAAGAATATTCCCTGGACCTGGAGCCGGAAATGCCATTGCTCTGGGCACTGCGCAACGAGCTTGGACTGACCGGCACAAAATTCGGCTGCGGTATCGCCGCCTGTGGTGCCTGCACAGTACATGTCGATGGCAATGCCGTGCGCAGCTGCGTGACACCATTGAGCGCTGTCGACGGCAGCCGGGTCACCACCATCGAGGGACTGACCTCCTCGGCCGCGCCCCAGGCACGCACGGCCGTGCAACAGGCCTGGATCGACCATCAGGTGCCGCAGTGCGGCTACTGCCAGAGCGGTATGATCATGGCTGTAAGCGCTCTGCTGGAAGACAATCCCGCCCCCAGTGACGAAGAGATCGACAGCCGCATCAGCAACATCTGTCGCTGCGGCACCTATCCCCGGGTGGCACGCGCCATCCGCTCGCTGCGTGATGCGGAAGGAGAGACGGCATGAGCACCAGAAGACAGTTCATCCTGGGCACGGTGGCCGTCGGCGGCGGTCTGCTGATCGCCTACGCCGCCACCCGGCCGGACAAACATACCCGTGCCAACCGCGAAGTGGCAGGCGAGGGCCAGGCTTTCCTGACCACCTGGCTGCGCATCGATCCCGACAATACCGTGACCGTGCTGGTACCCCATGCGGAAATGGGCCAGGGCGTGCTCACGTCCCTGCCGATGATGGCCGCCGATGAAATGGATGCCGACTGGGAGCAGGTGCGGGTCGAGCAGGCGCCGGCCACCGACCTGTTTGCCAATGGCGTACTGGTGCGGGGCTTCATCGAGGACATGGGCCTCAGCATTCCCCGCTTCCTGGACCGCACCGCCGATTTCGCCACCATGAAAGTGGCCGAGGTGATGAACCTGCAGATCACCGGCGGCAGCACCTCGGTGCGCTTCACTGGCGAAGCCGGCATGCGCAGCGCCGGCGCCGCGGCACGTGAAATGCTGGTCAATGCCGCTGCCGCGCGCTGGGATGTGGCCCCGGAAGATTGCACGACACGGCTCAGCCGGGTATACCACGAAGCCAGTGGTCGCTCCGCCAGCTTCGGTGAACTGGCGACCGATGCGGCGCGCTTCACACCCTCGCGCAATCCGGCGCTCAAGCGCCCAGAGCAGTTCACCCTGATGGGCCGCTCGATACCTCGTGTCGACATCCCGGCCAAAGTGGACGGCAGCGCCCTCTTTGGCGTCGATGCCCGCCCCGACAACATGCTCTATGCCGCCGTGATAAGCGCGCCGGTATTCGGTACCCGGCTGCTTCAGGTCAACAACCGTGAAGCGGTCAGCGCACGGCGCGGCGTGCAGCGCATCATCGAGCTGGACGATGCCGTGGCCGTGGTTGCCGATAACTACTGGCGGGCCCAGCAGGCGATCAATGCCCTGGAGCCGGAATGGGAAAGCAGTGCAGACAGCGAGCGTTCCAGTGCCGACATTTTCGCCGCCTTTGACGAGGCCCTGGAGAACGGCGACGGCAATCGGGATGTCTCCGAAGGTGACGCCGCCGCTGCGCTGGCCGAAGCGGACAGCATCATTTCCGCGCGCTACCGGGTACCCTACCTGGCTCATGCGGCCATGGAACCGATGAACTGTACCGTGCATTTCCACGACGGTATCTGTGAGGTCTGGACCGGCACCCAGGACAACCTGGGTATCCGCGGCCGCGTGGCCAGCGTGTCCGGGCTCAAGGATGAGCAGGTCATGGTCCACCCCTTCTACCTCGGTGGCGGCTTCGGTCGGCGCCTGCCCCAGTCGACCAACACCATCGACCAGGCGACCCGGATCGCCCGGGAGTTCGATGTGCCGGTACAGACCCTGTGGAGCCGGGAAGAAGATACCCGTCAGGACTATTACCGACCCGCGGTCAGCAGCCATTTCCGGGCCGCACTGGATGCCAGTGGTCGCCCTGTTGCCTGGGAGAATCGCTACATCGGCGAGAATGAGCCGGCTGAAGCAGCCCATATACCCTACGCCATTGCCAACCAGCAGATTGAATATGTGGAAAGCCCGACTCATGTGCCATTTGGCGCTTGGCGCAGTGTGGCCCATTCACAGCACTCCTTCTTCCTGGAGTCTTTCATGGACG
>PWQG01000210.1 GCA_003556835.1 Gammaproteobacteria bacterium | reverse complement strand
CAGGGACGATTCTACGTCGTGCCCGGTTTGCAGTGGATGGATTTTGACAGCGAGCGACAATTGGAGGATGAATCCGGTTACATGTTCGGCCTCGGCTACGGCTTGACCGACCGCCTGGATCTGGAGCTGGCCTACACCCGGCAGGCGCCAGACCGCACGGATGGTGGTCGTGAGCGTCTGCGCCAGTATCGACTGGACCTCATCTACGGGCTGGACAACAGCATCGGCAGACTGACGCCGTACTTTGTGGGCGGTATGGGTGATAACACCTTCCGTGATACCAATGAATATGACACCATTCTGAACTTTGGTGCCGGACTGCGCTATCGGTTCAATGACCGTTTCGAGTGGCGCACCGGTGCGCGGACCTATTTCGGTCTGGACGACAGTACTTATGATTTCGGTATCGATACCGGTCTGGTGGTTCGTCTGGGTTCAGCTCCAGAGCCTGAGCGTGTTCCGCCGACACCGGCCCCCGAGCCTGAACCCGAGATTGTCGACAGTGATGGCGACGGCGTGCCGGATCACCTGGATGAATGCCCTGACACCCCGCGCGGTTACGCCGTGGATGAGGTGGGTTGCCCCATCATCATCGAGGAAGTGGCCCAGGTGGAAGTGGCTGTACAGTTCGAATTCGACCGGGCCGAGGTGCGTCCTGAATACTACGGTGAGATCCGTGAGATGGCTCAGTTCCTGGAAGAGCATCCGGATATTGTTGCCGAGCTGGAAGGTCATACCTGTAGCATCGGGCCTGAGGAATACAACCAGGGACTTTCTGAGCGTCGTGCCAATGCAGTACGCGAAGTGCTGATCTCGGAATTCGGTGTATCTCCGGGACGGATCACGACAACCGGCTATGGCGAGAGCCGTCCGGTTGCCAGCAACGACACCCGGGAAGGTCGCGAGCGCAATCGTCGTACGGTCAGTGTACTGTCCACGACCGTGCAACGACCGCTGATGGAAGACGAGGTGAACTGATCCGCTTCGGTCCACGGATGGCGCGCCGCTGCGGCGGCGCATGACCTCAAACTCCCTGCCGGACATGTGTCGGCAGGGAGTTTTTCATTTCGGAATGATGCATGATGAACAGAGTTGAATGCCGGGCTGACGCGCCACTGGACTGGAAGTCACTGGAACAGTATTGGCCGCGTCCCGATCGTGACTGGCGGCAGTGGCTCTGCGAACCCGGATCACTGACCCGGAAGCTGCAGCGCCTCAGCGGGGGGGAATTTTGCGTACAGGTGGTCGGGGAAGGTTGGTGTCGGCCCGATGCAATCGCGCTGCGGCCCAATTTCAGCAATTCCCTGCTGCGTCAGCAGATGTGGTCCAGACAGGTGCTGCTGCTGGGCAGAGGTACCCCCTGGGTGGCGGCGCATACCCTGATTCCGCGATCCAGTCTGCGAGGATCCCTGCGTAGCCTCAAAGATATCAACAACAAGCCATTGGGCGCTTTTCTATTCCGGCAGCGCCAACTACGGCGTGAACGTTTTGAGGTGGCCCGTAGCGAAGAGGGTTGCTGGGGCAGACGCTCCCTGTTTTTCATTGGCAGGCGACCCGTGCTGGTTGCAGAGTTCTTCCTGCCTTCAATGATCGAATATGCCCGGCAACATGCGTCCGGCGCAGGCATGATGCCACCGGGGCGTCCCGACAGATGAAGAGGTGATGGGTATGGATCAGGCAAACAACACCGGCGGGGCGCTCCAGGGCATCCGTGTGATTGATCTCTCCCGTGTACTGGGTGGTCCTTATTGCACACAGGTACTCGGAGACCATGGTGCGGAAATCGTCAAGATCGAACCGCCGCAGGGTGATGAGGTGCGGGACTGGGGCCCCCCGTTTCATGAGGCGGACGCGGCCTATTTCATCGGGGTCAATCGCAACAAGCGCTCCATGGGGCTGGACCTGTCAACAAGTGCCGGTCGCGAACTGTTGCTGGAGCTGCTGGCCGATGCCGACGTGTTGCTGGAAAACTACAAGCCCGGTGCCATGGAAAAATGGGGTCTGGGATACGAGGATGTGCTGAAGGCGCGTTTTCCGCGGCTCGTGCACTGCCGCATCAGTGGATTCGGTGCCGATGGCCCATTGGGTGGTTTTCCGGGCTACGACGCCATCGTGCAGGCGATGGCGGGCTGGTTCAGTGTAAACGGGGAAGCGGGAGGCAGCCCGACCCGCTCGGGCATTGCCATGGTGGACATGGGCACGGGCCTTTATGCTGCCATTGCCATCCTGATGGCCCTGCAGGAGCGGTCAAGATCGGGGCTGGGCCAGTACATCGACATGACCCTGTATGATTGCGCTGTTTCCCTGATGCATCCACATGTCGTCAACTACAATCTCTCCGGTAAGGTGCCGGTCGCCACTGGTAATGCCCATCCCAACATCAGTCCCTACGACACATTTCGCACGCGGACAGTGGACATATTCATCGGAGCGGGTAACAACCGGGCATTCGAGCGCCTGTGCGGGGAAATCGGAGCGCCTGATCTCGCCGGTGATCCGCGATTCGGCAGTAATGCGGACCGCGTGGCGCATCGGGCCGAGCTGAAAGTGGAGCTGGAGACCCATCTGGTCCGTCTTGACGGTGAGGCTCTCTGTGAGCGTTTGCTGGTTGCGGGGCTGCCTGCCGGGCCGATTCACGACACGGGACAGGTGGTTGCGCACCCCCATACCAGGCATCGTCAGATGGACCTGCAGAAAGACTGGTACCGGATGACCGGCATTCCCATCAAGTTTTCCCGAACGCCCGGCAGCCTGCGTTATCTGCCGCCCGAGTACGGGCGCCATAGCCGTGAGTTGCTGGCTGAAGCCGGTCTGGACCCGGAGCAGATCGACCGACTCATCGCTGACGGGATTGTGCTGGAGGCGCGCCGGCGCTGACCTGGAAATTCTTAGTGATGTGTCAGTGACATGGTCACCGATTCCGCCACCACGGGGCTTCCGTCCTCCAGTGCGGGCCGGAATTGCAGGGCGCGGATTTCTCGCAGAAGTCTTGCACGATTACCCGTGGTGTCGGGGTTGGCACTGAGTATCTGCGGCGCGCTGACCTGTCCATTGCGCAATACGCGGAACTGCAGTAATGCAGTAGCGCGCTCCTCATCTTCGGTAGCCCACAACTGTCCTGTGCGGCTGTGCAATTCCGGAATGCCGGATTGCAGCAGGCGGGCGGTCGGAAGTGTGATTGTGTCGCCGTCCAGGCTGCAGGATGGGTGCTCATCCAGGCGCGTATACAGTTCATTTACCGGTAGCAGGGCCGGGCAGGCCAAACGATCCTCCAATTCAGCTTCGTCATGGCCGATGGCCAGCAGCTGCTCCCATGCGCGCGCATAATAACGACTGGCCGATCCGGTGGAGGCGCGTCCGCGGCTCGGACCTGCAGCGGTACCCGGGCGCAGTTCCATTTGCTGGCGCAATAGCACGGAATCGCCGAGATACAACTCCAGCATGGCCGCGGATTCCTGATCTTCGCGCTCCGTGGCCAGGTCACGCAGGTCTTCCAGCTTCTGGAAATGACGCAGCATGTGGTTGCGGAAGGAGCGCTCCCAGACGGTGTTGACGCGCGGTCCGTACGCGGCCTCGAGGTCGGCCACGGAGCGTATGGTGCCCCCAGGTGGGCGGGCCGAGCCATGCAGGCCTTCCATTCGGCTGATCAGCTCCTGTCCGGTGAGAGGGTTGTGTATGATGCTCAACGCCAGCAATGCATCGGCTTTTCCCGCGCGATATCGATAGGCCAGGTATTGCGGGTCGTCCTCGGTAAAGACGTCCTCGACCGTGTCCCCAAGCCTTTCCGCCAATTCCCTGTATTGCAGAATGTGGGTGGCCTCCCGATCCCGGGAGTCCAGGCCCAGCAAAGCCAGTGTCCAGCTTTGCAGTTCTTCCAGCCCCTGTAATCGTGTGCCGCCATCCATGTCCTCATTGCGCTGGTATAACCAGGCCAGGTGGGCAATGCTGTCCGCCACTGCTTCCAGGTCTGAGCGGGCTGCGCGCAGACGCATCTGGGCCTCGAGAACGGGGATCTGCTCGGCGCTGTGCAAGCCCAGGTTCATGCGCAGGATTTCCAGTCGATTGGACAGGGTGGACTCTGCTCGCGCGAGGTTGCCGGTATCGAGGTACAACTCGGTGAGGTCGGCCAGTGCGCTCAGGGTGCCCAGGTCAAAGTTGCCCAGTTCCTGTTGCAGTTCTGCCAGGTTCTGCTCCGTGCGGTCGAGCAGGTCGAGTATGGTTTCGGGCTCGGGCTCCGGCTCGTCTGCCGATGTTGGGCTGATAGCAAGCAAAGTACAAAGCGCCGTTGATAACAGCAGAAGCCAGAGCCTGTGATGGCGGCCCGACTGGAGCGGGATCGCATGTCCCGCAGATGAGCACATTCGGCTATACATGGCATTTCTCCGCGATGGAAGGTCGTCTGAGCAGACCGTTGCATCAATTCCACTATACTCCACCGGAGACTCGTGGGGAACTGCTCCTGCATTGTGAGCGGGCGCGGATCTGGGCTAGTATGGTTTGCCTCGATATCACGGGAATTGAACTGATACAGGATGATAGATTGATGAAGAACCAACGAATTCTGATGGCCCAGCGCCCGGTAGGTGAGCCCGATGACAGCTGTTTCCAGCTGGAAGAGGTCGATGTTCCTGAGCTGGAAGACGGACAGGTGCTGATCAAGGTGCTCTGGTTGTCGCTGGATCCCTATATGCGTGGCCGTATGAACGATATGAAGTCCTACGTCGAGCCATTGCAGATCGGTGATGTCATGTCGGGTGAGTCGGCCGGGGTGGTGGTCGAGTCCCGCTCGCCGCGATTCCAGAAAGGGGATTACCTGACGGCCCATTTGGGGTGGCAGACCATGATCGTGGCCCGGGGTGACGACCCGCGATTGATGAAGGTGAATCCCGACAATGGTCCACTTTCGGCGCATCTGGGTGTGGTCGGCATGCCCGGTCGTACTGCCTATTTCGGACTGCTGGAATTGGGTAAACCGAAGTCAGGGGAAACCCTGGTTGTGGCCGCTGCATCGGGTGCCGTGGGTTCCGTGGTCGGCCAGATCGCGAAAATAAAGGGTTTGCGGGTTGTTGGTATCGCTGGCGGTGAAGAAAAGTGTCGGTATGTGAAGGAAGAGCTCGGTTTCGACGATTGCCTGGATTACAAGTCCGGTGATCTTGGTGAAAAGCTGAAAAAGGCATGCCCGGACGGAATCGACATCTACTTCGAGAATGTGGGTGGTGAAGTCACGCGGGCCGTGGCCCCCCTGCTCAACAAAGGAGCACGGGTTCCGGTCTGCGGTTACGTCTCGAAGTACAACGACGAGGATATGAGCAAGGCGGAAACCCCCTTCGATATTCTGCGGGCGCTGGATGACGTGCCGGAACACCGTTTCTTTGTGGTCACGGAATGGACAGACCGCTGGCAGGAAGCGACCGAGCAGCTTGGAGCCTGGGTGAAAGAGGGGCGCATCAAGTATCGGGAAAGTGTTGGTGAAGGGTTGGAAAACGCACCGGAGCTGTTTCGTGGGCTCCTGCGTGGGCGCAACTTCGGTAAACAACTGGTGAAAATTGCGGAAGAGTGAGTCATGGCTGCTGACAAGGCTGGAGTGAATATCGACAGGCTGTTTTCCGTCAAGGGGAAGAAGGCGCTGGTCACGGGTGGCAGTAGCGGGCTGGGTCTGATCATGGCGGAGACCTTGCTCAAATCCGGGGTGCGGGTCTACATCGCCTCGCGCAAGCAGGAAAAGTGTGATGTGGCCCTGGCGTACCTGGAACGGCATGGCGACTGCGCTGCGGTGGCTGCGGACATGACCGTACCAGAGGATCGGGCCCGATTGATCGAAACCATCCAGAAACGGGAAAGTGGTGGTCTGGATATCCTGGTCAACAATGCGGGCGCCAACTGGGGGGCTGCGATCGAGGACTACTCGGACGAGGCCTTTGCCAAGGTCATGAACACCAATGTAAATGCCGTGTTCTCATTGACGCGTGAGGTGCTGCCGCTGCTGGAACTTGCCGGGAGCGGCCGCGATCCTTCACGGGTGGTCAATATCGGTTCGATGGATGGCCTGCAGGTGCCGATCGTGCAACGTGTGCCGACCTTTGCTTACTCCGCCAGCAAAGCGGCCCTGCATCATCTCACGCGCACACTGGCGGTTGAGCTTGGACCACGCAATGTCACGGTCAACGCCATGGCCCCGGGGTTTTTCCAGTCAAAAATGGCCGACTATGTGATCCGTGAATATGGCGAGGATATCCGCAGCGACTGTCCGCTGGGGCGGATCGGCGACCCGGAGGAGATTGCCGGCACCCTGCTGTACCTGGTATCGCGGGCCGGCAGTTATACGAACGCTGCCATTCTACCGGTAGACGGTGGTACACATGCTAGCAAGGGGCATCGTCCGTGGATGGAGCAATGATTGCTTATATTGGTGGCGGCAATCATTCATAACAATTATAATTTCGGGTCGTAAGGATTCGATTTTCCAGGTACAGGAGGATACGACACGTGAGTCTTTTCGATCTGAGCGGAAAAGTGGCACTGATTACCGGTTCCACCAAGGGTATCGGCAGGGCCATTGCCGAGCGTATGGCCGAGGCGGGTGCCGCCGTGGTGATATCCAGCCGCAACCAGGATGCCTGTGACGAAGTCGCAAATGGCATCAATGACAAGGGCGGCAAGGCAGTGCCCATCGCCTGCAATATCAACTATCGCGAGCAGTTGCAGGACTTGGTGGACAAGACCCGTGAAGCACTGGGGGAAATCGATGTCCTGGTGATCAACGCGGCGCTGAATCCCTACTACGGCTCCTCCCAGGAAATTCCGGACGAGGCTTTCGACAAGATCATGCATGCCAATATCGGCAGCGCCCATCGGCTCTGCCAGATGGTAATGCCCGGCATGGCGGAAAAAGGTGGAGGATCGGTCATCATTGTCTCTTCCGTTGCCGGGCTCAAGGGCACGGATGTCATCGGCGCCTACGGGATCTCCAAGGCGGCTGACATGCAGATTGCGCGTAACCTTGCGGTGGAATGGGGGCCGAAGAACATCCGGGTCAATTGCATCGCGCCGGGTCTGATCAAGACCGAATTCGCGCGTGCCCTCTGGGAAAACCCGGAAACCTACAAGCGTACCGTGTCGAAGTATCCGCTGCGCCGCATCGGTGAACCGGACGAAATCGCGGGCGCTGCCATCTACCTGGCGTCTGATTCGGGCAGTTTCACCACCGGGCAGACCCTCGTGGTCGACGGTGGCGGCACGATCACCGGTTAACAGCCGGGACTATTCAATGAAATGAGGAAAAGCTGATGGAACTGGGATTGTCAGAGGAAATGCAACAGATCCGCGAGAAGATCCGCACCTTTGTGGAAGTCGAAGTCGCGGCTGTGGAAGAAGAATACCTGGCGGAGGTCAGTGTCGGTGATCGGTGGTCTCACACACCGCGTCAGGAGGAGATCCTGGAAAGTCTTAAGGAAAAGGCGAGAAAACTGGGGCTGTGGAACTTTTTCCTGCCCAAGAGTCAGGGCGGAGCCGGTATCAGCAACCTGGAGTATGCGCACCTGGCCGAGATCATGGGGCGCAGTCGCCTCGCTTCGGAGTCGTTCAATTGCAGCGCGCCGGATACGGGCAATATGGAAGTGCTGGAGCGTTATGGATCGGAGGAGCAGAAGAAGCAGTGGCTCGAACCGTTGCTGGCCGGCAAGATCCGTTCGGCCTTTGCCATGACCGAACCGGATGTGGCTTCTTCCGATGCGACCAACATATCCACCAGTGCGGTGCTGGAAAATGGTGAATGGGTCATCAACGGCGAGAAATTCTACATTTCCGGAGCCGGTGATGCGCGCTGCAAAATCATGATTGTCATGGTGGTCACTGATCCGGATGCGCCCAAGCACAATCGTCAGTCCCAGATTCTGGTGCCGATGGACACACCCGGCGTCGAAGTGCTGCGACCAATGTGTGTATTTGGTCATGATGATGCGCCACACGGGCATATGCACATCCGTTTCAGCAATGTGCGGGTGCCGGAAAGCAACATGATCCTGGGCCGTGGACGTGGTTTTGAAATTTCCCAGGGACGTCTGGGGCCGGGTCGCATCCATCATTGCATGCGCTCGATCGGGGCAGCCGAAAAAGCCCTGGACCTGATGTGTCGTCGTTCCCTGAGCCGCGAAGCATTCGGCAAACCGATTGCCGAACTGGGTGCCAACTACGACCATATCGCGGACAGTCGCATCGAGATCGAGATGTGCCGTTTGTTGGTACTGAAAACGGCCTATCTGATGGACACGATCGGCAACAAGGCCGCCAGGGACGCGATTTCCCAGATCAAGGTCGCGGTACCCAATATGGCGTTGCGGGTGATTGATCGCGCCATACAGATTCATGGTGCCGCGGGTGTGTCGCAGGACTTCCCCCTGGCAGGGCTCTGGACCAGTCAGCGCACGCTGCGGCTGGCGGATGGTCCGGACGAAGTGCATCGGCGCGTGGTGGCTCGCAAGGAGCTCGCCAAGTACAATCGCGACTGAGCACACGGGAAGGGGAGACCGCGCCATTGAAAATTGCCATTGTCGGGACCGGCATCGCCGGTCTCACTGCTGCCTGGCATCTGCATGAAAAGCACGATATCACGGTCTTTGAAGCCGCCGATCGCGTGGGTGGGCACACCGCCACGGTTGATGTCGAGGTCAATGACCGTGAATATCGGGTTGACACCGGCTTTATCGTTTTCAATGACTGGACCTACCCTGAATTCATCCGGATGATGGATGAGCTTGGTGTTGTATCGCGCCCTTCTGATATGAGTTTTGCCGTCAGCTGCGAGGACAGTAGCCTCGAGTATGCTGGCAAAGATGGTCGCCTGGACCTGTACAACGGACTGTTTGCCCAGCGTCGTCGTCTTTTTTCCCCCGCTTTCCTGCGCATGCTTGTGGATATTCTCCGCTTCAATCGACAGGCGATACGGGATGTGGAGACTGAGGCCGTGGCGCCGGAAACCACCTTGCGTGAGTATGTGAAGCGCCACCACCTGGGGGACATGTTCCGTGATTACTACCTGGTGCCGATGACTTCGGCCATCTGGTCGACCCCGTTTCGGGACATGTACGACTTTCCCATGGATTTCATGTTGCCGTTCCTGTACCGGCATGGCCTGCTCAGTGTCAACGAACGGCCCAGGTGGCGCACCATCGAAGGCGGCTCCGATGCCTATATTGCGCCGCTTACAGCGGGCTTCCGGGATCGCATCCGATTGTCCACTCCGGTGCTGGGTGTAAGCCGCCATGACGGCTATGTGCATCTGCGAACCGAAGCCGGGCTGGAGCGTTTCGACCAGGTCATTCTGGCCTGTCACAGTGATCAGGCGCTGACCATGCTGGAGGATGCCAGTGAACTTGAGCGACGCCTCCTGTCCGCCATCCGTTACCAGGAAAATGACGTCATACTGCACACAGATCCTGCGGTATTACCGCGCAACCTGCGGGCCCGGGCCAGCTGGAACTATCGTATGGATCGTGAGCGGGACGGACTGCCGAAAGTCACCTATGACATGAATCGACTGATGGGGCTGCCGGGGCCGGAACAGTTCTGTGTCACCCTGAACGATCGGGACGCGATACGACCGGAGTGCATTCTGCGGGAGTTTCGTTATGCCCATCCGGTGTTCAGTCGCGAGGGCGCGGCCGCGCAGCAACGCTGGGAGGATATCAACGGTGTGCAGAGGACCTGGTTCTGCGGTGCCTGGTGGGGCAAGGGCTTCCACGAGGATGGCGTAAAAAGCGCCTTGCAGGTGGTCGAGGCGCTGGCTCAGGTCAGATTGTAGGTTCCGTCGCCGCCATCTTCAACCGGTGAACCGTTGCCATCATCCAGCAGGGTCCGCAGCCGGAACTGGTCCAGATCGAAAAACAGGAGTCGACCCGCCGCGCGCGTGCTCGAACTCTGCAATGTGGCCATCCGGGGCAGCGGTTGATGGACGAAGAGCAGGCCATTGCCCACTGGTGACCACTGCAATTGATCCAGGCGGCCTTCAGCTTCCAGCAGAATCACCGGTTCCTGCAGGCTGCGTGTGCTGGCCAGAATCAGTCGCGACTCCCGTTCATCCTGCTGGATGTAGGCGAACAGACTCCCGTCGGGTGAACTGACGGCCTCACCGGTGAAGTTCCGCTCCGGAGTCACCGGCAGGGAGCGCAGCTTACTGGTGAGCTCATATCGGGTCGGATCGGACTGCTCGGCACCGTTGTATTCATCCTGCAGGCGCTGGACGATGGCCGCCGGGCCGCTTTCGTCGGATGCCGTCCGGCTGAGGGGATTGTTATCCGACCATAGCAATTGACCTGTCACCAGAAGCAGGAGTGCGGCCAGGGCGCCAGTAGCGTAACGACGGTATTGCGCATTGAGCCAGCCGGGACGATTCCGACCAGCGCAGGGGATGGCGTTGAGGTTTTCAGGAACATCCTCAATTGCGGTGGTCAGCCGATAACCGCGCTTGGGGATGGTCTCAATGACATTGAAACCCGGATCGTGGCGTTTCAATTCCCGGCGCAGGTCGGACACCGCCCGGGTCAGCGAATTTTCATTGACGATGACCTTTGGCCACAGTTTCTGCATAAGGCAGTCGCGATCCAGGACCTCGCCTGCCTGTCCGGCCAGCAGGCACAGCAAATGCATCAGGCGCGGTTCCAGCCTGATGTCCGTCTCCGTTTCGTCTCCTTGCTGATCCGGTTGCAGCCATTGCAGTCGGTTGCGCTGCGGCTGTACCAGCCAGCCACCAAGAACGAAGGGGGCCGCTTCTTCTAGCGGTTCCGCAGCCCACTCAGGAGCGGTCTGATGTTGCTGTTCCAGCATTGTCGTCACACGACCCATTCTGTTCGCCTTTACTGTGCTTATATGGGATAGACGCCCGATTTCAAGCTTTGGTTCCATTTTCCTGGTCGGAATCACGAATTGTTGCAATTCCAGAGAGTTCCGGGATTCAGGCAGCATTCTTCATGTTTTCCGGATGAAAATTTCACATTCGATTCAGGATTTTCCGGACGGGCAGGCCTAATCTCGATCCCATCGAAGCAGGCGGGAGTCTAAAGCACCCCTGCATCAGTAGTACGGTTTTCAGGAGGTGTATCAACCATGAGCGAAGTAATCCGTAGACACGGGCAAGTATGGACAGTTCTGCTGGCTGCTGCGCTGCTGTTGCTCAGCGGCACCGCACTCGCGGATCAATCGCGTGAGCGGGTAGTGGGCGCCATGCCATCCCTGGCTCCCATGGTGGAGCAGGCGACGCCAGCGGTGGTCAACATCGCGGTGACAAGAACCCAACGCATGCCGGATGCCATGCGCTTCTTCGATCAGCGGGATCTGCGCCGCTTCTTTTTCGAAGGAGAGCCTGAAGAGGAGCGTGAACCGCCTGTGCGCCGCTCGCGAGCGGCCGGTTCGGGCGTCATCATCGACGCAGCCAATGGCTATATCGTCACCAACCATCACGTGGTGGCGGAAGCCGATTCGGTCACGGTCGGCTTGCAGGATGGCCGGCAGTTCGAGGCAGAGCTGATCGGCAGCGATTCCCAGACCGACCTCGCCTTGCTGAAAATCGAGGCGGATCGGCTCAGCGAGCTGTCGTTTGCCGAGATCCGGGACCTGCGGATCGGTGATTATGTGGTCGCTATCGGCAATCCTTTCGGAATCGGGCAGACCGTGACATCGGGTATCGTCAGCGCGCTTGGTCGCGGTGGTATCAACAACGAGAACTATGAAGACTTCATCCAGACCGATGCTGCCATCAATGTCGGTAACTCAGGCGGCGCCTTGGTGGACCTGGATGGCCGTCTGGTCGGCATCAACACGGCCATCATTTCCGGATCAGGAACCAGTGCCGGCGTCGGTTTCGCGGTGCCGGTGGATATGGTGGCTACCGTGGTCGAACACCTGGAGCGTGACGGTGTGGTCCGGCGCGGTCAGCTGGGGGTCATGATCCGGGATTACACGCCCGGAATGGAGGAGACCCTGCAGTTGGGTGCCAATCGCGGCGCACTGGTGACTCAGGTTGCCCCGGGCAGTGCCGCCGATGAAGCCGGTATCGAAGTGTCCGATGTGGTTACGGCCATCGACGGTCGCGAGGTGACCAATGGACGTGATCTGCGCAACGCAGTGGGATTGACGCGCCTGGACGAGGAAGTGAGGTTGACCCTTTATCGCGATGGCGAGGAAATCCAGGTTACGGCCATTCTGCGTTCTGCCGACCAGGACGTGGCTGCCACGGAGGACGAAGAGACGGCCACGGGGCGCCGTGCGGACGACGATCAATTCCATGGTGCCCGTCTGGGGAATGTCTCCGGGCAGGACGGTGTCGAAGTCAGAGAGATCAACCGACAGAGTCGTGCCTTTGCGGCCGGACTGCGACCCGGGGATATCATTCGTGAGGTCAACCGGCAACCGGTCAGCAATCTCCGCGAATTCAACGAGATTGCAAGACAGGATGCACAGGTCACTGCCCTGGGCGTGGTCCGCGAGGGGCAGCGATTGCTGATTGTTCTGTAAGCGTTTTTTGGAAGGGGCTCCTCTGGCTGTGCCTTTGCTTCAAGCCGACCTGCGGGTCGGCTTTTTTTTGTCCGAGGAACGTGATAGTTTTCAGGGCTTCACCTCACCCGCCAACGAACCAGAAACGCAGGGCCAGCATGTTGCCAGACATAAGCTTGCGATCGCTACGCCGAAATACTGTTTTCCTGCTCCTGCTGTTCTCTCCCGTTCTGGCGGCAAAACCGTTTCCCGAGCAGGCAGCCATGGATCTGTCGGGAGGACTGGCATCGACACCGGCTTCGGCCATTCCCCAGATCCATTTCCCGGCACCGGCACCGGTCAGCGCGTCAATGCGCGATTTCACACCCTATACCAATTGGCTGCGCGACGAGATGCAGGAGGCTAGTGTCCCCGGCGTGGCGATTGCCATTGTCAATTCCGCGGGGATCCTCGATCTTCAGACCTGGGGCGTGCGGGACCTGGACAGCCAGGCGCCCGTCGAGCCCGATACCATTTTCCGTATTGCCTCGGTATCCAAGACCTTTGCCGGTACCGTCGCCTCCCAACTGGTCGATCAACAGCTCCACAGCTGGGACATGCCCATTGTCAACATCCTGCCGCAGTACTCGATCGGCACGGATGTCTCCAGCCAACAGATGACCTTGAAACACATCATGAGTCATTCCAGTGGCCTGATGCCCCACGCTTTTTCCAATATGCTTGATGCCGGCGTTGCCTACGAAGGCATCAAGGCGAAGTTCCATGAGATTCCCACTGTCTGCCCGCCCGGCCGTTGTTATGGCTATCAGAATGTGGTGTTCTCACTGATCGCAGATGTGGTTGAGGTCAGCATGGGCACCAGTTACGAGGACTACGTCAGGGACCGGATTTTCGGGCCTCTGGAGATGCAACGTGCCTCCATGACCCTGGACGACTTCCGGGCCGATTCCAATGCCAGTGCGCCGCACCAGTACCGGGGCAATGGACAGTGGGGCGTGTCCACCATCAACCCAGCCTATTTCACCGTGGGGCCGGCATCCGGCATCAATGCCAGTGTGCTGGACATGATCCGCTGGGCCCAGGCCAACCTCGGTGCCATGCCGGACGTGTTGCCGCATTCGGTACTGGCAATGCAACATACCCCGGTGGTGGAAACGCCGCGCGGCAGTTATTTCAATCGCTGGCCCGGTATGGACCGGGCCTGGTACGGAGTTGGCTGGCGGGTTTTTGATTACTCGGGCCTGCGCATCATCCATCATGGTGGTGGTGTGCGTGGTTTCCGTTCCGAGCTGCTGCTGATTCCGGAGCTCGATCTGGGACTGGTGGTCATGTTCAACGCCGATACCCGCCTGGCCAATGATGTGGTGCCGGAATTCATGAGCCTTTTACTGTCGCGAACAGAAGACTGAGCAGGGGAGCAAGATGAGTCATAACGAAAACCTGGAGCTGCTGCGAGCCCATCGCAGTATCCGTAAATTCACCGACAGGCCGATTGAGGAGGAGCTGTTCCAGGAAATCCTGCTGGCAGGGCAGTGTGCCGCCACCTCCAGTTTTCTGCAGGGCGCCACCATCATCCGTGTCCGTAATACAGAAAAGCGGGACAAGCTGGCCAATTTTGCCGGCAAGCAGCCCTACGTGGCCAGTGCCGCTGAGTTTCTGGTCTTCTGCGGTGACCTCAAGCGCGCCGGACGGTACTGTGAAAAGTATGGCAAACCATTCTCCGGCGATTATACCGAACACTTCATCATTGCCACCGTGGATGCGGCGCTGATGGCCCAGAATCTGGTGGTGGCGGCCGAATCGGTGGGCCTGGGCATCTGCTATATCGGTGGGATCCGCAATAATCCGCGTCTTGTATCCGACCTCCTGGAGCTGCCGCGCGGCGTCTATCCGGTGTTCGGACTCTGTCTCGGTTACCCGGATCAGGATCCGGAGCCCAAGCCGCGTCTGCCATTGCCGGTCATCCTCAAGGAAGACGTATATGGGGATGATGGGGATGAGGAGGCCATTGCCGCTTATGATGAAGAGATCAAGGCCTATTACCGCAGCCGCACCGGTGGCGGACATGGAACACCCTGGTCTGAACAGGTGGCAACCCTGCTCAGTGAAAAAGCCCGACCCCATATGCGGGAATTTCTTGCCGAACAGGGTTTCACGATGAAGTGAAGGTCGGGCACAGCCCGACCTGTTCAGACCCGCTAGATCACCCGTTTGTCACGCAGTTCGCTGATCTGATCCGGGGAGTATCCCAGCTCAGCCATGATCCGGTCGGTGTGTTCCCCGAGCGTGGGAGCACGGTCGCGGACCTGTCCCGGTGTGCGGGAAAGGCTGACCGGGGTATCCATCACAGGGGCAGGTCGATCGGCCCCGGGATACTCCATCTGCTGGAACAGGTTCCGGGCCGCGGCATGCGGGTCATCCAGGGCCTGCTGTGGCGTCATCACCGGGCCGGCCGGAATACGGGCTGCTTCCATTGCTTCCAGCACTTCGGCGGATGTGCGTTCGGCGCACCAGGCCGCCAGTCGCTCACTGATGAGGGCGCCATTGTCACCGCGGCTGATGTCACTCTGGAAACGTGAATCCTCCAGCCATTCCGGCTCTCCCATCAACTTCGCCCAACGTTCGAACAGGGGACCACCCACGGATTGGATCAGTACCCAGCCATCACGGGTACGGAAGGTATCGGCGGGCCCGGAGGTCTGTGATCGGTTCAGGGTCGGTTTGCGGTCGCGCTGGATCATGCCCTGTTCGATCAGTGTACCGTTCATCAGGGTAAGGGCGGAGCTGAACAGGGAACCTTCCACGATCTGTCCCTGGCCGGTTTTCTGGCGCTCCAGCAAGGCGGCCAGGGTACCGAAGGCGCTGAAACTTGCCGTGGTGAAGTCCACATACGGGGCATAGGACTTCACCGGTTGTTCCGGGGTGCCGGACATGTACATGGCGCCGGACATGGCCTGGCCCAGTCCGTCGAAGCCTATCCGGTTGCTGTAGGGGCCACCGCTGCCAAATGCCGAAATCATGGTGAGTATGATATCCGGTTTCACTGCGGTGAGGCTGTCGTAGTCCAGGCCCATTGCCTTCAGGGTGTCGGGAGGCAGATTGGCCACAACCACATCGGCGGTCGCCACCAGTTTTTTCACCACCTCGCGTCCTTCCGGTTTCATCGGGTTCAGGGTCAGTCCGCGTTTGTTGCGACCCATCTGCAGGAACAGAGCACCGTCACCCTGCTCACTGACCGGTGAAAGGAAGCGGTCCTCGCTACCGTCCACTTTCTCGATGCGGATCACTTCTGCACCAAAATCCGCCAACATACTGGCGCAGAATGGTCCGGCAATATAGCGACCGAAATCCAGCACCCGGATGCCTTCCAGTACCTGACTCATCTTCACTCTCCCGATACCCTGTATAAGAACAAAGCACGGAGTCTACCATGGTGAAACGGCGGGAGGAGAGTTCCGGACTGGTCTGGTCGCGAGGATGGCGTACAATCGAAGCACAGTCTTGCCACCAGGAGATAAAGAACATGAAGTATATGACCCGAACCATCCTTGTAGCGGGAATGCTGGTACTGTCGCCATTGCTGGGTCATGCCGCCGATTACGAACATCCGGGGTATGAGCATGCGCCCGATCGCAGTGAGGGCGGTATCGGTAAATTCTACATGGGGCGCGAGATCTCCGGAGTCATGGGGCACCAGGCTGCTGACTGGCTCGAGCGGCCCCAGCGAACTCATGAGGAAATGCCGGATGAAGTGGTGGCCAATATGAACCTCCGCCCTGACGATGTGGTGGCGGATATTGGTGCGGGGACCGGTTACTTTGCCTTCCGTATTGCTGAACAGGTGCCGGAAGGGCGGGTGCTGGCGACGGATATACAGCCCGAAATGCTGGCCATTATGGAAGAGCGGATTGAAGAGGAAGCAGTGAGGAATGTCGAGACAGTGCTCGGCGCCATTGATGATCCGGCATTACCCGAGAACGCCGTGGATGTGGTGTTGATGGTAGATGCCTATCATGAATTTTCTCATCCTTGGGAGATGATGAAAGGTGTTGTTGATTCCCTGAAGCCGGGTGGTCGCGTCATCCTGATCGAGTACCGGGGCGAGGATCCTTCTGTTCCCATCCGACCGCTGCACAAGATGACCGAGGTACAGGTGGTGCGGGAGATGAGTGTGTTTGATCTGCACTGGGATGATACGCTCGATTTCCTTCCCTGGCAGCATATGTTCATCTTCAGCAAGCCATGAAAAAAAGCCGGCTCGCGAGGGCGGGCCGGCTTTTCATTGCTGCCTGATGGGAGCAGGTATCACTGCCGCTCTCGAATGACGGTAATCAGAAGGTTGTACGCACCTTCAGTGCCAGCTTGCGACCGCTGGTGGCGCAGGAATGCTCGATTTCACGCAGATTACCTTCCATGGTAGTGCCGGTGAAGCGTCTCCGCTCCCGGCAGCTTTCACTGTTCAGTGTGTTGGTCGATTCCAGGCGGAAAGTCACGCCGTCGAAAGCCGTTTTCGACACGAACATGGAGAGGGACTCTGATCTGTCATTGCGCGTGATGGTGGCGATATCAATATCGTAGCGGCCGCCATTAAACGGATAACGATAAGAGAACCCGTAGTTCAGGCCGAGGCCGGTGACATCGTGACGGAAGTCCAGGCTGGCATTGCCCCGACTGTTGATCCGTTCTTCAGTGCCCAGGAAGGGATCGGTGATTTTCGAATCAAAAATGTTGAGGCTGGATGACACCAGGGCATCTGGCAGTCCCAGGTAGCCCAGCCGCGTGCTGGCATCCAGGTAAACCCCCCAGCGTTGTGCCCGGCCGACATTACCGTCTGCCGACAGTGGCCGGTCAGGGCTGGGCGAGGCATCGATTTTGCCGATATGGTCTTCGATATCACGCAGGAAGAATCGGGAACTGAGCACTCCGCTGTCCTCCGGCAGGCGATATTCCAGGGTCAGTTCGTAACGCATTTCCTTGTCCGGCACCAGGTCGGGGTTGCCAGCATCGGCATCACGTTCGGTGTCAGAGGTGTTTACTGTGGCCGAGAAGTTGGCGAAGCTCAGCTGGGATACCTGGCGCTCAACAGTGGCCCGTACCTGAAACTGATTGGTCACGTTGAAGCGATAGTCGATGCTCGGGCGAATGAAATTGAAGTCTCGGGTCTGACTGACCTGGCCGGACTGCGCGATCTCGGAGGTTTCGTAGACCACGCTGCTCTCCAGGCTCATACGGTCACTAAGTGTCCAGTTGTGTATGGCAAAACCTTCGTAGCGCATTTCTTCAACCGTGGAGCCTGGGTTGGTGATGTGGTCCATGGGCGGAAGGTTGCCATACCGTGGATCGGGATCGGAAGAGCCGCGGGCATTGCCGACAAAAAGACTGGAGTCGAGGATGGTCTGGGCGCGCTCCAGGCCAAGCTGCATATCCTGACTGTCAGCAAGCCGCCAGCTGTAACTGCTTTGGGCAATCCGTTCCCGGGTACGTTGATTGGATTCAATGAACAGGAATTTGTCCCGCTCTTCCGGGCTCAGTCGGGGATTTTCCAGTGAGAACCGCTCCCGTACGTGATCCCTGGTCTGGTCATTGACGATGAACAGAAACTGGAATCGCCCGCCGTCATTGAATACGTGACCATAGTCGCCGCCGATTTCCCAGTTGTAATGATCGTAGTCTACGAGTTCATTCTCGGCCCTGTGCTCAATTTCTCCCGGTGTGCGGAAGTCTGTGAAATCCCGAAATCGATCCCTCTCGGCCGCGGAGTCGCCATACAAGGTATTGAGCTGCATTGTGTGAGGTCCGGTACGGTAACTCATGGTGCTGCTCAGTTCATAGGCGGTCTGTTCACGCACATTGCTTTCATCGATGATATCGAGAATGCTGCCATCTGGCGCTTCATTGTATTCATCGCGCATCTGGTGCATGTAGCGCGGGTCCGCTTCAAAGTTCAGCAGGGCCTGGAAATCGCCGACCTGCCTGCTGTGGGAGACGGAGCCTCCGGGCTGGACGGTGCCGTCGTGGTGGTGATCGGCGTTGACCTCGACCGAAGTACTGGAACGTGTGTGTGCTTCCAGCAGTACAACATTGACCACCTGGCCCGAGCCGCGTACGTCCAGGTCGGCCGAGGTTCCGCGGATGATTTCTATCCGGTCTACTTCCCGCGCCGCGATGCGGCTGAGCTGATTGCTGGGGGAGTTGTCCTTGCCGGCGATACGTTGTCCATTGATCAACAGGTCGCCGCCTGTGCCGAGACCACGACCACCGCCGCCACCACCCAGGGAAACACCGGGAATTCGGTCGATCATATCGTTGGCGGACGAGGGGTTGTAGGCCGCGAAAAACGTGGCCGGGTATACCACGGTGGAGTCAGTGGGAGCGTCCAGTGGGGGGGCTGAGGGAACCGTTTCCGACGCTTCAGGCAGCAGGGGCTGCTCGACCACTGCGCTTGCATTTGCGACTTGGGCTGAGTGGATGCCGACCACAATGGTGGCGAGGGCAAAGGGGATTCGTCCGGCAAAAAGCGGTCCGGTGCATCTGATTGGCATTCTGACTCCGGTGGGGCTAGGTCTTTATGTGACGGCAATAGTAGCAAAAACAGGAACTTGCAGTTGTAACATTATGTGATTTTCCAAGGGCATTTCTGCCACATTCGCGGCGTTTCCGATGGCAGGCTGGAGACTACACGGTTATGATGGCAATACATTCTGTTTGAGAGGTCGGTATGCATTTTCTGATTAGCGGCGGTACCGGGTTTGTGGGATCGCGATTGACTGCAGAGCTGTTGCGGCGCGGCGATTCCGTGACTGTGCTGACGCGGGATTATGCGGCAGCGCGTCGTCGTCTGGGTCCGGACGTCGAGCTGGTGCGGGATCTTGAGGAGATCGACCCCGCCACCGCAGTGGATGCTCTGGTGAACCTGGCCGGAGCCCCCATCGCCGACCGTCGCTGGACTGCAGCACGCAAGCAGGAGCTGTTGCAAAGCCGGTTGCGGGTGACCAGGGATATGATCGAATTGCTCCAGCGTCTGGAGCAAAAGCCGCATTGCCTGATCAGTGCATCGGCGATCGGTTTTTATGGCGCCGGTGACGACACGCCGCTGACTGAGGAGTCGCGAGCTCGTAGTGAATTCAGTCACGAGCTCTGCAAGCAATGGGAGGCCGAAGCGCGCAAAGCGGAAGCACAGGGTGTACGGACCTGTATTGCCCGATTGGGCGTGGTCCTGGGGAACGGCGAGGGCATGCTGAAAAAACTCCTGTTGCCATTCAGGATGGGGCTCGGAGGACGAATTGGCTCGGGAGAACAATATATGTCCTGGGTGCATGTGGACGATGTGGTTGCTGCCCTGTTGTTCCTGGCTGACAACGCCGAGCATGAAGGGGCGTTCAATGTCACCGCGCCGCAGCCGGTCACCAACGAAGAGTTTACAAAAGAGCTGGCCGCTGCGCTGAAACGGCCCCGGTTGATGCCAATGCCGGCCTGGTTGGTGCGGGTGATGTTCGGGGAAATGGGTGACCGCTTGCTGCTCAATGGGCAGCGCGTGTTGCCGGCGCGGCTGGAGACGGCCGGTTTCACGTTCCAGGAAGTAGAGGTTGGAGCGGCACTGGAACGCTGCGTCTGATGACCAGCCGGACACCGTCTGCTTTTGCGCTTTTCCCGCGGTTTCAGCATAATGGCGGGATACAGCTGGACTTGCCGAGCGATCGTTCGATATCCTCGCGGGTCGTATCATTCATCAACTGCAACAGGCCCGGGCGCTCCGGTGTCTGAAGGGAGAGCCGAATCTATGCAACGCGAATCAATGGAAGTCGATGTGGTGATTGTCGGGGCTGGCCCGGCCGGCCTGTCCACGGCATGCCGGCTGCTGCAACTGGCCGCCGAGGCGGAGAAGGAGATTTCCGTATGCGTGCTGGAGAAAGGTTCGGAAATCGGTGCCCACATCCTTTCCGGCGCTGTGTTCGAACCATCGGCTCTCAATGAACTGTTCCCCGATTGGAAAGAGCGTGGTGCACCGCTGAATACACCAGTCACCGGTGATGATATCTATTATCTCGGAGGCGCGGAAAAATCCACGAAATTTCCGTCCTTCATGGTGCCCAAACCGATGCATAACGAGGGCAATTTCATCATCTCCCTGGGCAATCTGTGTAGCTGGCTGGGTGAGCAGGCGATGGAGCTCGGTGCCGAGGTGTTCCCTGGATTTGCTGCGGCCGAGATTCTCTATAACGAAGACGGCAGTGTGAAAGGTGTGGCTACCGGTGATATGGGTGTGGATGCCAAGGGGGAGAAAAAAGACTCCTTCGAGCCCGGCTTTGAATTCCATGCGAAGTACACGATTTTTGCCGAGGGCTGTCGCGGTCATCTGGGCAAGGAGTTGATCTCCAGGTTCGAGCTCGACAAGGACAGTGACCCCCAGCATTACGGTATCGGCATCAAGGAAATCTGGGAAATCCCCGCGGAAAAACACCAGGAAGGCCTGGTGGTGCATACGGCCGGTTATCCGATGATCGGCGACAGTTACGCCGGTTCCAGTGGTGGCTTTCTCTATCACGCCGAGGACAACAAGGTGTTTGTCGGTCTGATCGTGGACCTGGGCTACAGCAATCCGTACCTCAGTCCTTATGACGAATTCCAGAAATACAAACACCATCCGGTGATCAAGCAGTACCTGGAAGACGGCAAGCGTATCACCTACGGTGCGCGGGCCCTGAACAAGGGTGGTCTCAATTCGCTGCCGAAGATGTCTTTCCCCGGTGGCCTACTGGTCGGCTGTGACGCCGGCACACTCAACGCCGCCAAGATCAAGGGCAGTCATACGGCCATGCGCTCGGGCATGCTGGCGGCAGAATCCATCATGGAATCCCTGAAGCAGGACGAGGTTCCGGCAGGCAATGAGCTTAGCGATTATATGGATCGGGTGAAGACGTCGGATCTGTATGCCGAGCTGCACAAGGCCCGCAACTTCAGCGCCGGCTTCCACAAGTTCGGATTCTGGATCGGTAGCAGTCTCAGCTTCATTGAGCACAACATTTTTGCCGGTCGATTCCCACTGACCTTCCATGACAAGAGTACCGATCACAGTCAGCTCAAGCCGGCCGATCAGGCGCCGAAAATCGAGTATCCGAAGCCGGACGGCAAGATCAGTTTCGACAAGCTGTCCTCGGTGTTCCTGTCGAATACCAATCATGTCGAAGATCAGCCCTGCCACTTGACGCTGAAGGATGCGGATGTGCCTATCCGCGACAACCTGCCGATGTATGATGAACCGGCGCAGCGCTATTGTCCGGCCGCCGTCTACGAGGTGGTGGAGGATGATCAGGGAGAAAAGCGCTTCCAGATCAATGCGCAGAACTGTGTGCATTGCAAAACCTGTGATATCAAGGATCCCGCCCAGAACATCCATTGGGTGTCGCCGGAAGGTGGTGGTGGGCCCAATTACCCCGGCATGTAGGCAGGGATACACGCGGTGCGACTGCCCGATTGCAGCCGCACCAGGGCCTGAAAGTCTTTACTGCCGGTCGCGGTCATGATCCTATAAGCAAGGCTTGCGGGAGATTGATTTGAATAGTGCCGTACCTTTCAGACCGTTCTGCGTCCTGCTCCTGACGGGGCTGCTCCTGTCGGGCTGCGGTATGTTGCGGCTTGACACCGGTTTCAGTCCCGATGCGGAAAAAGAGGCGCGAATACTGCAGAGTGCCGAGCGTGAGGTGCCGGATATCGACCTGCTGGCAGTCAGTCCGGCCATGGCGCAGTATCTCGATGAGCATGTCGATCCCGGTCTTTCTTCGTGGGCTACGGTACGGCGCCTACAGGAGTTGCTGTTCGACGAAGCCTTTCTCAACATCCAGTACGATGACCAGGCGACTTTGACTGCCGCCGAGACTTTCGAGCGCCTGGAAGCCAACTGCCTGTCCCTGGTGAATCTCTACATTGCCATGGCCCGCCATCTTGGTTTGTCAGTGGAGTACCAGACTGTGCAGATCCGTCCTCGCTGGAATCGCCGGGGCGAATTGGTGGTGTTGAGTGAGCATATCAATGCCCTGGGCCGGGTCGGCCCGTCCAATCGCTATGTGGTGGATTTCACGCCAGAGGTTCGCCTGCAGCAGGAGACCGCCGAGGTCATCGAGGACCATCAGGCACTGGCTCTTTATTTCAACAACCTGGGTGTAGAGGATCTGATTGTCGGTGATGCAGAGTCGGCCAAAATCTGGTTTCAGTACGCGCTGAAAGTCGATGATGAGTTATCCATTGCCTGGAATAATCTGGGTAGCGCCTGGAATGCGTTGGAGGAGCTGGATCTGGCCGAGTACAGTTATCTGAAGGCCTATGCCGTGGATCGGCACAATACTACGGCCATCAATAATCTTGCGCGTTATTACCGGACAGTAGGGGAGGAGCCGCGGGCCGATATGTTCCGGCGTCGGCTGGAACGGGTGCACAATGCCAACCCCTATTTCCACTTTGCCCAGGGCAATATCGCGTTCGAGGCCGGAAACTACAGGCAGGCACAAGCCCATTTCCGGCGGGCGCTACGCCGCAACGATACCGAGCCCGACTTCTATTATGCCCTGGGGCAGACCTATGCTCGTCTGGGCGAGGAAGAACAGGCCGAGGAGCTGCGTTCCGTGGCGCTGGTGTTGGCCCGGTATACCGATGAGAATTACCGGCCCTCGTCGGAACGCCTGCGGCGTATCGAGAATGACCGGACCATCCTGCGTTCCACCAGCGCGGGGTTCACCATCGAGGTGCAGTAAGCAGCGATCACTTCTGTAGTGTGATATTGCTGTACTTTGCGAGCATGGTTTCGGTGGCTGCTGCGGCGGCTTCATCGTCGGCCGTGTACCGAACCACCAGGCCCAGCTTGTTGTCCTGCGACACTTCGATGCTTGCACGGATGCCCGATTCCTGCAGTTGTTCGTTGAGAACCATCCGGGTGATCTGCTGACGCAGTGCCGGACGGAATATTTTGCCAACGGCGGTCAGGGGCATGGCATCCACAAATTCGATGCGCTTGGGAACGGCCGCGCGCTCACTCAGCTGTTCCCGGCAGTATGTGATCAATGTTTCGGCATCAACCGCATCTTTCCTGGTAGCTACGACGAAGGCCATGGGCAGCTCTCCCGCATAGGGATCGGGTTCGCCGACGGCGACCGCCGTGTTCACCAGGGGGTGCCCGTTGAGCACCTCCTCGATCACCGCCGGGTCGATATTGTGTCCGCTGCGGATGATCAGATCCTTCGCGCGACCGGTCAGATACAGGAAGCCGTCATCATCCATGTAACCGAGATCACCGGTGTTGAACCAGTCGTTCTCGATAAAGGCATGCCGGTTGTCGGTTTCTGCCTTGTAGCCCGCAAACACCTGGGGCCCCCGCACCAGCACCGCGCCGGTCTCCCCGCTGTCACAATCACGCAATACCCTGTCCTGAGCGACCTCGGCGATCCGGATGCGGGAATAGGGCAGGCGCAGACCGACACTGCCCGGCGGCTGTTCTTCAGGGGGGCGGGCAATCAGCGACGTGGTCTCCGTCATGCCGTAACCATTGGTCACCTCCAGCTCATAGGTCTGTTCAAACTGTTTCTCGAAGTTCGGAGACAATGGGGCGGCTCCGGAATTGATCCGCTCCAGACTGCTGATGTCGGCATCACCGACCGGAATGCGACTCAGGCCAGCCAGTACGGTGGGTACCGCGGAGAAGCTGTTGACCCGGAACCGTTCCACATGGTGCCAGATGTTCTTCATGCCTTCCGGGTTACGGAAGCCGGAGGGGGTCAACAGGACAATCCGGTAACCCACGGCAAAGGCGGCAATGCCCTGGATGACGACGCCGAAAATGTGGAACAGGGGCAGGCCGCAGATCACGGTCTGTCGTCCCAGATGGGCCGTGAGCACCTGCATCAGCTGCCCGATGAATGCCATGTTGGCCTGGGTCAGGCATGCGATCTTGGGGCGTCCGGTGGTGCCTCCGGTATGGAAGTAGGCGGCAATACGCGCAGGATCGGATTCGCCCTGGTCCCGCAGTTGTTCCGCGGGCTCCTTTGCCAGCAAGACATTGTAATCATGGATGCTGATGCCATCACCGATCTGCGCTGGAAGTTCCTGCTCCCGGGTCAGACTGGGATGGCGAACCACCAGGATGTGACGTACCGAACCGGTTTCCCCGATCAGTTGCTGAACCTTGTCCCAGATGTCGCTGTGATCCGATGGGGCCAGGCAGACAATGATGCGTGAGCCTGCGGCTTCGATGATTTCGGCGATCTGCGCCGGTTCCAGCAAAGGATTGATCGGATTCGCGATGCCGGCGGTCTGTGCACCCAGGATGGCGGGATGACTCTGGGGCAGCGTGGGTAGGATTATGGATACCGCATCTTCCTTACCCAATCCGAGGGAACCGAACAGATTGGCGGCGCGGGTGACCGTTGCGGCCAGTTCCCGGTAGCTGATGGTTTGCGGTTTTTCGTCGCGAGCACCGCTAAGAAGGCACTCAAGGGCGGGATCATCACCGAAGCGCCGTGCAGCATCCTGGATTAGCTGATAAGCGCTGTCGAGAGGGAAGCGCTTCGCGAGGGGAGTCTGTTCGAATGTCCGGATGGCATCCATGGAGTCGAGCAGGGGGCCGGGGGTTGCCTGGTTGTTTCCGTTCATGCACTGCAGCTCCTTCGTGGCCCACTGTCGGGCTTGTTGGCTAGGTGGTCCGATCGACCGCGAGTCGGGCAATCCGGTCCAGAGCGCTGCGATAACTGCTGCGGGGCAGTCCTGCGATCGCCTGCCGGGCCGCTTCAGCTTCGCGCCTGGCACATTGGTGGGTATATTCAAGGGAGCCAGTTTTTCGGACGATCGCGATGATCGGTTCCAGGTCCTGGCTGTTGCCCTGCTCAATACTGGTCCGGATCAACTGCGCCTCGGATGTCCCGGCCTGTTGCATGGCATGAATGAGCGGCAGGGTCGGTTTGCCCTCCGCTAGGTCATCGCCGATGTTCTTGCCCATGGTTTCGCTGCAACCGCTGTAGTCCAGCGCATCATCTATCAGTTGGAAGGCCATGCCGATATGCAGCCCGGCTTCACGCAAAGCCTTGCGTTGCTCACCATTGGCGCCCGCCAGTATGGCGCCGCATTCGGTGGCGGCCTGGAACAGGATGGCGGTTTTTTCCTGTATCACCTGCATGTATTCGGCCTCGCTGGTGTCGGCCCGGTTCCGGTTCAGCAGCTGCCGCACCTCGCCTTCGGCGATCAGGTTGGTGGTGTCCGCCACAATCCGCATGATGTCCATATTGCCAAGGTTGACCAGGATCTGGAAGGCGCGCGAGTAGATGAAGTCGCCCACCAGCACGCTGGAAGGGCTGTTCCACTCCTCATTGGCGGTTGGTCGACCGCGTCGCATGCTGGACATGTCCACCACGTCATCGTGCAACAGCGTGGCTGTGTGGATGAATTCGATCACGGCGGCCAGCCGGATGACGTCCTTGTTGCTCTGGCCACAGGCCCGTGCGGCCAGCAGGACCATGATCGGTCGCAGTCGCTTGCCCCCGGCACTGACGATATACTCGCCGATGTTCTCCACCAGGGAGACCCGGGAGTGAAGCTGGGACAGAATGAATTGGTCTACGGCCTCAAAATCGGCAGCGACCGTGGCGCGGACATCGTTGAACATGCAAGTACCGTGTCAAGGGCAGGAATCCGGATTCTGCGGTGGCTGGCCACAGGTGCGGTAATTTTTTTGAAGGTGCATGCTATGGTCGGCGGCGGAGCCTGTCAAGACACGGCTCTGTCCGGGATTCGAAGATGACGGAACCGCTTGCCCGGGAATGCGCAATACCGTACAATGCCCGCCCTTAATTGACAGGTTTTTTCCTGGGACCCGAATTCTGGAGTAAGATATGTACGCGGTAATTGAAAGTGGTGGCAAGCAGCACCGGGTGGAAGAAGGCGAAGTCCTCCGGCTTGAGAAACTGGAAGCCGCGACTGGTGAAGAAGTCAGTTTTGACAAGGTGCTGATGGTCGGTGAAGGTGAGTCGGTCAAGATCGGCGAGCCCTATGTGGATGGCAGCAAGGTGACTGCTGAAGTCACGGCGCAGGGTCGCGGTGACAAGATCCGCATCGTCAAGTTCCGACGCCGCAAGCACTCGCGTACACAGCAAGGCCACCGTCAGTGGTATACCGAGGTGAAAATCACCGGTATCTCTGCCTGAGTAGGGCAGTCACAGGATTCATCAGCTAAGATTGAATAGAATTGGGGTAAGACTATGGCTCATAAGAAAGCAGGCGGCAGTACCAATAACGGTCGCGATTCCATATCCAAACGCCTTGGTGTGAAGAAATTCGGTGGCGAACAGGTGCTGGCCGGAAACATCATCGTGCGGCAGCGTGGAACCCGTTTCCACCCGGGCAGCAATGTTGGTATCGGCAAGGACCACACATTATTTGCCAAGGCGGAAGGCCAGGTCCGGTTTGACATCAAGGGACCGCTGGGCCGCAAATACGTCAGCGTGGTGTCGGCCTGAGCCTAGGCAGTCTGGCCGGTTTTCCGCAAGAGCGGTTGAACGGTCCGTCGCAGCGCTGAATCGCTGATCGCAGGCAGGGCCTGAAAGCAGCTGAATAAAAAGCCCCGTCAAGTACGGGGCTTTTTTGTCCCGGAACGGTTGGCACCGAGAGTGGCGGAGAATCATGAAGTTTGTCGATGAAGCCGAAATCACGGTCACTGCGGGCAAGGGCGGCAATGGCAGCCTGAGTTTCCGCCGCGAGAAGTATATCGCCAAGGGGGGGCCCGACGGCGGTGACGGTGGTGATGGAGGCAGTGTCTACCTCGAAGGCGATGACGCGCTCAATACCCTGGTCGATTTTCGCTATCAGCGTCAGTACCGTGCCAGGTCCGGACAACAGGGCATGGGGCGTAACTGCACCGGCAAGGCGGGAGAAGATCTGGTCATTCGTGTACCGGCCGGTACCACCGTGGTGGATGCGGATACCGGAGAGGTCATCGCGGACATTTCCCGGCACGGGCAGCGCGTACTGGTGGCCCGTGGTGGCATACGCGGCCTGGGCAACACGCGTTTCAAATCCAGCACTAATCGTGCGCCACGAAAAACCACACCCGGGACCGAAGGTGAGCAGCGTCTCCTGCAACTGCAGCTGAAACTGCTGGCCGATGTCGGTTTGCTGGGCCTGCCGAATGCCGGCAAGTCCACGTTGATCCGCACGGTGTCCGCCGCCCGACCCAAGGTGGCCGCCTATCCGTTCACGACATTGATTCCCAACCTGGGAGTGGTGCGCATTGATCGCGAGCGCAGCTTTGTCATGGCCGACATTCCTGGTCTGATCGAGGGTGCGGCCGATGGTGCCGGACTCGGTTTTCGTTTCCTGAAACATCTGGCGCGCACCCGGCTGCTGTTGCATGTCATCGATGTGAGCCCCTTTGATGAATCCGATCCGGTGACTACCGCCCTGGGCATCGTGGACGAGCTGTCCCGTTTCAGCCCCGTGCTGGCCAACCGGCCGCGCTGGCTGGTGCTGAACAAAACCGACCTGATCGACGCTGAGACGCTGGACGCGCTGGAGGCGCGGTTCCGGGAAGCGTTTCCGGAGCTGCCCTTGTACCGGGTCGCGGCGATCAGTGGTGATGGTTGTGAGCACCTGATGCAGGTGGTGATGACAGAACTTGAGCTGTGGCAGGAACGCCTGGCCCAGGACGAAGATTTCCGCGACCAGCAACAAAGGCTGGAGCAGGAAATGAACGAGGAAATCCGCGCCAGTGTGGCTCGCAGCCGCCGTCGTCGTCCGGTCGAGCAGGATGAGGACCAGGATGACGATTGGGATGATGACGACGATTTTGATGTGGAAGTGGTGTACCGGGAATGAGGGAGCAACTCAAGCAGGCCAGGCGTTGGATCATCAAGATTGGCAGTTCACTGATCACCGATGACGGCAAGGGGCTCGATAAAGCGGCCATCGAGGGCTGGGTGACCCAGCTGGCGCAATTGCAGCAGGAAGGCCGGCAGATTGTACTGGTTTCCTCTGGCGCGGTGGCCGAGGGTGTGTCCCGTCTGGGTATGGCACAAAGGCCGCGTGAAGTGCATTGGCAGCAGGCTGCCGCCGCCGTGGGGCAGATGGGCCTGGTGCAGGCATGGGAGTCGGAGTTCCAGAAGTATGGCATTGCCACGGCACAGATTCTCCTGACCCATGATGATCTTTCCAATCGCCGGCGTTACCTCAATGCCCGCAGTACCCTGGACGGACTGGTGCAATTGGCTGTGGTGCCGGTGGTGAATGAGAATGACACGGTGGCCACCGCCGAGCTTTGTTTTGGTGACAACGACACCCTGGCCGCCCTGGTTGCCAACCTGATCAATGCTGATGCCCTGATCATTCTCACCGATCAGCAGGGCCTGCACGAGGCTGATCCGCGCAGCCAGCCTGGTGCGCCATTGATTGAAGAGGCCATGGCCAACGATGAGCGCCTGCTCAACATGGCCGGCGGCAGTGGCAGCCTGGGCCGGGGTGGCATGCGTACCAAGATATCCGCAGCCCGCACGGCCGCCCGTTCGGGCGCCTGCACCATCATTGCCAGTGGCCGCGAAGAGCGGGTGTTGCAGCGACTCATGGCAGGCGAGAACCTGGGCACCCTGTTATTGCCGGAACAACAACCGGTGACAGCGCGCAAACAGTGGCTTGCCGGGCAACTGAAGGCACGCGGGCGACTGGTTCTGGATGCGGGTGCCGTCCGGGTACTGCGCGAATCCGGGCGCAGCCTGTTGCCGGTAGGTGTGACGGAAGTACGTGGACGCTTTGACCGTGGTGAACTGGTGCTTTGTGTTGATGAGGCGGGGAGTGAGGTGGCCCGTGGGCTGGTCAATTATGACAGTCGTGAAGCCAGCAGGCTCCTGGGGCAGCCCAGTAACCGGATTGAAAGCCTGTTGGGCTATTCCGGTGAGGAGGAGCTCATCCATCGGGACAATATGGTGTTGAGTGATGGCTGAAACGGGCATCGACAAGGATTTCCGGGCGGCTCCATGATGCACACATAAAAAAACCGGCCATTGGCCGGTTTTTTACAGGAGCAAATCCCGGAATCAGCTGTTCTTCAGGCCCAGAATGGCGCTGTTCAGCCGGCTCTTGTGACGTGCCGCCTTGTTCTTGTGGAGAATGCCCTTGTCAGCCATGCGATCGATTACCGGCACTGCATTATTGTAGGCAGTAGTGGCCTTGTCGTAGTCTTTCTCTTTGATGGCGGCGTCCACTTTCTTGATGTAAGTGCGAACCATGGAACGGAAGCTCGCATTGTGGCGGCGGGCTTTCTCATTCTGCCTTACGCGCTTTCGCGCCTGTGCTGTATTGGCCAACGTCTGCTCCTTTGGGATTTCTGGATGTGGCAAAATTCAAGACGCGCAACTATGCCCCAATCACCCCGCCTTGTCAACAGTGACGGCTGGATTCTCCCCCTGTAATCATCCGGCGCTGCTCAACCACCAGATCACATAGAAGACGCTGAACAGCCCCAGGTAGACCATGCCGATCCATGCGAGCCAGTAGACAGGCGCCGGCATCTGCTCCCTGCGCACCAGGCTGAAATTCAGCCAGGCAAAGAAGGGCGTTGTGATAAAGGCCAGGGTCATGGCAAAGGTCAGCATGGGGCTGAGCGCGGACTGGAAGAACAGGACGACCGCCATACCTGCTGCCGATTGTCCGATGATCCACAGGCTCAGTGTGCGCCGGCGTCGCTTGGCTTCGGGAACCTCGAACAACAGGCTGAAGGATTCGTCCAGGGTACGGGCATAACCGTCGATCACAGCCAGGGTGGTACCGAACATGGCCATGAAGGCAATGAAGGCCACCAGCAGCTCCGACCAATCCCCTATGGTGGCGGCATACATGGAGACCAGCTGCTGCGCGAACAGGGCATTGGCCATGGCGATTTCCTGTTCGGCGCCGTACTGGATCAGTGCGCCCAGGGCCAGAAACACCACCGCCAGGCCTGCGGCCACCCAATAACCCAGGTTGAAATCGAACAATCCGTCCTTGAGGGAAATGTGCATCAGCCGCTGTTTCGAGCGCAGCCACATGGAGTTGATGGCCGACAGTTCGATGGGCACGGGCATCCAGCCGATCATGGCCACCAGGAATGCCAGCATCGACAATTGCCAGGGGCTGGGACCGCTGAAATCCGCCGGCGCCGAACTGCCTCCTTGCCAGGCAATCAGCACTGCAATGATGGTGGCCAGCGTCAGCATGAACATGATCACCTTGGCGACGCTGTCCAGCAGGCGGTAGTGCCCGCCGAGCAATATGCCCAGGCAGATGCCCAGGAGCACGACGCAGAGCAGGGTGACGGACAACTGCCCCGGCAGGAAAAAAGCCAGCAGGTTCGCGGTCAGCAGCAGCACGCCAGCCGTATTGACCACGGCCGCCAGCAGGTTCAGCGCCGTGAAAGCGATCAGCCAGCCCCGCCCCTTGCGCCGGTAACCCTCGATCAGGCTCTCATTGTGGCTCAGGGTGTATTGCACCCCGAAGCGGAAGAAGGGATATTTCAGCAGGTTGACCAATACGATCAGCCAGAGCAATTGCCAGCCAAACAGGGCGCCGGCCTGGGTCGAGGCTACAAGATGCGAGGCCCCAACCGCGGCGGCCGCCATGATCAGGCCGGGGCCCAGTGAGCGCAGACGGTGTCGTTGGCCATCGCCGGCCGGAAAGCGGGTTGCTGTCATATGGTTCACGTCCCCATGGCTGTGCAGGCTGTCTTATTTTTTTCAGGGTTGCGATAATGCCGCAAAGTGACACTTTGGTCCATGCCGGCTGGCTGGGTTCCCTGGGGGGGAGATTGCGCGAGCGTGACTGACAGGAGCGGAAAACCGGCGGCCAGGGCCCGTCACGGGCTGTTGCGTTCCGGAATGATCACCGGCTCCATGACTTCGGTGTCCCGGGTGCTGGGTCTGCTGCGCGATATTGTGCTCGCCCGGGTATTCGGCCCCGGCGACGGCGCGGATGCCTTCTTCCTGGCCTTCAAGATCCCTAATTTCCTGCGCCGCCTCTTTGCCGAGGGCGCCTTCAACCAGGCCTTTGTGCCGGTGCTGTCCGAGTATCGCAGCAAACGCTCCCTGCTTGAGGTCCAGCAACTGGTCAACAGCGTGGCCGGATGGCTGGGTGGTGTTCTGATATTGATCACTGCCGTGGTACTGGTGGCCGCGCCGGTCATTGCCTGGCCGATTGCCTACGGATTCACCTCGGACCCGGAGAAGTTCGCACTCTTTGTCGAGATGCTGCGTATCACCTTTCCCTATCTGCTGCTGATTTCCCTGACCGCCTTTGCCGGTTCGATTCTCAACAGCTATGATCGCTTTGCCGTGCCGGCCATCACGCCGGCCTTACTCAACCTGTCTCTGATCGCCTCGGCCCTGTTGCTGGCACCGTATTTCCAGCAGCCGGAAGTGGCCCTGGCCTGGGGGGTGCTGATTGCCGGCATCTCACAACTGCTCTTCCAGTTGCCCTTCCTGGTTCGCCTGCAATTATTGCCACGACCACGGCTGCAGCGTGGACATGAAGGGGTGGGGCGCATCATCCGCCTCATGATTCCGGCCCTGTTCGGGGTCTCGGTCAGTCAGATCAATCTGTTGTTCGACACTTTCATTGCGTCCCTGCTGGTTGCCGGCAGTGTGTCCTGGCTGTATTTCTCCGAGCGGTTGATGGACCTGCCGCTGGGCATATTTGCCGTAGCCATTGCCACCGTGGTGCTGCCCAGTCTGTCGCGCAAGCATGCCGAGCGCAGCTCCGCCGAGTTTGCCGCCATGATGGACTGGGCCTTCCGCCTGGTCTTGCTGATCGCCCTGCCGGCCAGCCTGGCCCTGATATTGATCGCCGAGCCCCTGATCATCACCCTGTTCCAGGGGGACAATTTTTCCGTCTTTGATGTCGAACAGGTGACCTTGAGTCTGCGTGCTTACTCACTGGGGCTGCTGGCCTTCATGGCCATCAAGGTTTTTGCACCGGGCTATTACTCGCGCCAGGATACCCGTACACCAGTGAAAATCGGCGTCATCGCCATGGTCGTGAACATGGTCCTCAATGTGGTGCTGGTCTTCGGTCTGGGGATGGCCCATACCGGCCTCGCCCTGGCCACCTCCCTGGCCGCGTTCCTGAATGCCGGGCTGTTGCTGGGCGGTCTGTTGCGCGGCGGCGTGTACCGTTTTCAGGCGGGCTGGCTGCTGTTTGCCGGCCGCTTGTTGCTGGCAAACGCGTTGATGGCAATTTTTCTGCTGTACTGGGCAGGCCCCTGGGAGCAGTGGCTCGATTGGAGTGCCTGGACGCGCAGCTGGCAGCTTGCCCGGCTTTGCGTGGGGGGGATGCTGTTATACTTTGTCGTGCTGTGGCTAACTGGCATGCGGCTGGCCCATTTCCGCCGGGCTGCCTGAGCAGGGTGATGATACGCTGAGTGACATTGCATAGAGAGTGAATGATGGAAGACCGTAAACGAGAAATCGACAACCTGCACATCATAGGCTGCGAGGAGTTGCCGGAGCCTGCTGAGTTGAAGGCGGCCATGCCGGTGGAAGGCAAGGCCCTGGAAACCGTGCTCGCGGGGCACGATGGCGTCAAGGGTATTCTGGACCGCAAGGATCCACGTCTGATCGTTGTGGTGGGTCCCTGTTCCATCCATGACCCGGAACAGGCGCTGGAGTACGCACGGCGACTGAAAAAACTGGCTGATGAACTGAGTGACTCACTGCTCATTCTGATGCGGGTCTATTTCGAGAAACCGCGCACGACAGTGGGCTGGGAAGGCCTGATCTATGACCCGAATCTTGACGGCAGTCACCATATCGAATCCGGGCTGCGCATCGGACGACAGTTGATGCTGGACATCAACAGCCTGGGCTTGCCTCTTGGCGTCGAAGCCCTGGACCTGATTTCCCCGCAATACCTGCAGGACCTGGTCAGCTGGACAGCGGTCGGCGCCCGCACCACGGAGTCTCCCACGCACCGGAAACTGGCCAGTGGCATTTCCTCGGCAGTGGGTTTCAAGAACAATGTGGATGGTGGTCTGACGGTGGCGGTCAATGCCATACGGTCAGCATCGGCGGTCAATACCTTCATCAGCGTGACGGAAAGGGGTCGGGTGGCTGCGTTTCGTACTTCAGGCAACCCGCATTGCCATGTGATTCTCCGCGGCGGGAGTGAGCCCAACTATCAGGCGCCGTTTGTCGCTGATTGTGAAGCGGCGCTGCACAAGGCCAACCTGACGCCAAACATCATGATTGACTGCAGTCATGGCAATTCGCGCAAGCAGTATGAAAAGCAGCTGGATGTGATGGAAGACGTGGCGCAACAGATTGTGGATGGTAACCGGTCAATTATCGGTCTGATGCTGGAAAGCAATCTCAATGAGGGCAATCAACCCATACCGGACGATCTGCAGGAACTCGAGTATGGGGTTTCCATCACGGATGCCTGCATCAACTGGGAAACCACGGATGCAGCTTTGCGCCGGCTTGCCGATCGGGTGGGCCCGTTGTTGCGCGAAAGGCAACAACGGACCTGAGGTGGTGGTCAGGCGCCGACGACCATGGACACGGCAATCAGGCCAACGGCCACAAGAACGATGACACCGATGGTGGTTGCCATATTGCGGACAATGATTCGATCTTCCATTGTGTACCTCCCGGATTCGGAATTGGAAATGACAGTTGCTTTTTTTTGAGTTGCAGAATGCCCGAATTGGCGAATTTCGGCGTTGATTTGTGTCAAGGACGACGAGAAAGTCCGGTTCGAGGCCGCAGGAGCGTTGAACAAGCGGGCCATATTTCCTATGATGCAGTCTGCAATTTCGTGAACCCGGTTTCACAGGGGAGGGTCTGATGCTTGTCAGCGGGTCCCTGGCTACCAATGGAGAAGAGTTATGAGTACCTATAACAATATGCTGGTGGCGGTAGACGGCTCGGATGAGTCGGACAAGATTCTGGAAAAGGCGCTGAAGCTTGCCGGTGAACATAGTGCGAAACTGAGTGTGGTACTGGTGTTTGAGCCGCTGCTCGGAAATTACTCATTCGAGCTGAATATGGCCGATTTCGAGAAGGTGCAGAAAGAACACCAGCAGCAGGTGGCCAAGGAGCTGCGTGAGAAACTGGCCAAGGCCTCACCGACTGTGCCGGAGGATCATGTGCACTTCCGCCGGGGCAAACCGGCCAATGAAATCAAGGCGCTTGCGAAGGAGCTCAAGGCGGATCTGCTGGTCATCGGTAGCCATGGCCACAATCCGGTCCGGGCGGTTCTTGGCTCGGTGGCCAATGGGGTGCTGCATGGCATCGAGTGTGATGTATTGACCGTCCGCGTCTGATCACAAGATGCAGATGGGAACAGGCGGCCCGCACGGTCAGAACTGTGCGGGCCGTTTTCCGTTCCGGGGGCGGGTCAGCGTAATACCCGTGACAGGGAATCGACCAGGTGGTCGATGTTGCCGTCGTTGATGCCCGCCACGTTGATGCGGCTGGAGTCGACCAGGTAGACGCTGTAGTCGTCCACCAGTTGACGGACTTCTTCCTGCTTGATGCCAAGGAAGGAGAACATGCCTTTCTCACGCGTGATGAAGCTGAAGTCGCGGTCAATGCCCCTGGCCTTCAGTGCATCGGTCAGCTGTGTGCGTGTGCGGTTGATCCGTTTGCGAACGGCAGTCAATTCAGCGTCCCAGTCCGCGTACAGGGTGGCATCCGAAAGAATCGTTTCCACAATGGCCGCGCCATGGTCCGGTGGCATGGACCAGATGCCCCGGGCGATGGCGGCCAGCTGGCTGTTCGCAGCGTCGCGGTTTTGGCTGTCATTGAAGATCACGGTGATTGCGCCGGCGCGTTCCCGGTAGATGCCGAAATTCTTGGAGCAGGAGTTGACCACCACCAGTTCCGGCAGTGATTCGGCCAGCAGGCGCAGTCCGGCCGCATCGGCATCCAGGCCATCCCCCAGGCCCTGGTAGGCCATATCGATGAACGGCAGGAATCCGCGTTCCAGCGCCAGGTCTCTTATCGCTTCCCATTGCTCCTGGTTCAGGTCCGCACCACAGGGGTTGTGACAGCAGCCGTGCAACAGCACTACATCTTCGGGCCCGGCGCTCTTCAGGTAATCCATCATTTCGTCAAAGCGCACTTCATGGGATTGCTGATCATAATAGGGGTACTTTTCAATGTTCAGCCCGGCATCACCCAGCAGCGGGATGTGATTGGCCCAGGTCGGATCACTGACCAGCACCCGGCAGTCTGGCGCGGCCCGCTTGATGAACTCGGCACCCAGGCGCAGGCCGCCGCAACCACCGGGCGTCTGGATGGTCACCCTTCGGTCACTCAGCCGTACTGCGAGATCCTTGCCCAGCACCAGTTCAGCGATGTGTGCGTTGTATTTGGCTGAACCGGTCGGGCCGACATAGGACTTGCTGTCCTGTTCTTGCACCAGCCGGGCTTCGGCCTGCTTCACAGCCTGCATGACCGGAGTGCGGCCGGCTTCATCCTTGTAGACACCCACACCGAGGTCGATCTTGTGGGCATTGCTGTCAACACGATAGGCGGCCATCAGACCGAGGATCGGGTCGGCCGGGAGAGCGGAAACGGATTCGAACATACTTGTGTCCTTGTTGAACGGCGGTTGCCTGAAGGCGCGGTCGGTTCAGCCCTGGCGGAACTGACGCGCCTTGAGTGTGTTCTGTAGCAGGGAGGCGATGGTCATGGGGCCAACACCTCCGGGCACGGGCGTGATCCAGCTGCATTTTTCACTGACAGCAGCAAAGTCGACATCGCCAGCCAGGCGGAAGCCGGATTTCTTGCTCTCATCGGGCAGGCGGGTGATACCCACATCAATCACCACGGCGCCCTCGCGTACCATGTCGGCGCCCAGGAACTCGGCTTTGCCAATGGCGACAACCAGGATGTCGGCACTGCGGCAGATTGCTTCCATGTCCCTGGTGCGGCTGTGCACCAGTGTGACCGTGGCATTGCCCGGATTGCTGTTGCGTGACATGAGCAGGGACATGGGTGTGCCGACAATATTGCTGCGACCGACCACAACGCAGTGTTTGCCTTCGGTCTCGATGTCGTGGCGTCGTAGCAGTTCCATGATGCCGTTCGGGGTGGCCGGGATGAAGGTGGGCATGCCCAGGCATAGCCGACCGATATTGGTCGGGTGGAAGCCGTCCACATCCTTGTCCGGATCGATGGCCAGGGTGACGGTGTTTTCATCGATATGATCGGGCAGGGGCAATTGCACGATGTATCCGTCGATACTGTCGTCGGCATTGAGTTCAGCAATCTTGTCCAGCAGGGTCTGCTGGCTGACGTCCGCATCAAAACGGACCAGGGTCGACTCGAATCCCACCCGTTCGCAGGATTTCACCTTGTTGTTGACATAGGTTTCACTGGCACCATCACTGCCCACCAGCACGGCCGCCAGGTGTGGCACCTTGCCACCTGCTTCACGGATCCTGGTCACCTCCTGCGCGATCTCTTGCTTGATCTGTTCGGAGGTCTGCTTGCCGTCGAGTAATTGCATGGTTTTTCGCCCCTGTAAAAGGCCGCTATGGTAAACGAGCGTCCCGGCGGGCTCAAGCCGGCAGGACTACCAGGTGCCGGTGTTTTCCATGCTGGCCCACGGCTCCTTCTCCGGAAGTGGCTCGCCGGCCTGCAGCAATTCGATCGAGATGTTGTCGGGAGAGCGGACAAATGCCATACGACCGTCGCGCGGAGGCCGGTTGATGGTCACGCCTTCGCTGCGGAGTTTTTCGCACAGTGCGTAGATGTCATCGACGCGGTAGGCGAGGTGGCCGAAGTTGCGCCCGCCATCGTATTCCTCGGGGTCCCAGTTCCAGGTCAATTCGATCTGGGCGTCCTCATCCCCCGGAGCGGCCAGGAATACGAGGGTGAAGCGACCTTTCTCGCTCTCCTTGCGGCGCACTTCCTTCAGACCCAGTTTTTTGCAGTAGAAATCCAGTGACTCGTCCAGGTCACTGACACGGACCATGGTGTGTAGATATTTCACGCATTCCTCCTTTTGCCGAGTGGTCATCCAGTCATTCAGGGCTTCCCCTGGTTCAGGGATCGTGTGGGTGCAGGGTCAGGGGAACATATTCGCCGGATTGGCTCCAGTCCCCGTCGATACGGCGAATGGCCTGTCCGTCCCGGGCCAGTCGCAGGGCGCCATAGTATTCACCCTGAATGTCGGGAATGGTGATGCGCAGCAGATCTCCTCTGAGGGAAACGGTGCCCGCAGGGATGCCCTGGCGGTGCTGGGAGGGGATGTCGAGACTGGCTCTCAGAAACTGCCCATCCCGCTCAATATGAAAGACCAGCTCCATCGGGTCGTACTGCCCCACCTGAAATTGGCCGCTCCAGCTGCCCTCAAGCGCCTCGGGCGACTCTGCCATACTGGCAAAAGGCAGGGCGAACAGGAGAAAAACAGCAGGCAGGAAGAGCCCGGAGCGTTGATGATTCAGCATGAGTACAGATCCCGCTTTGTGTCCAGTCAATAGCCGTCCAGCATAACCTGAAGCCCGGCCGCATTCCAGATCCTGTGATATCATTGGCGGTTGGAGTTTGCAGCCGATGAGTGGAGTCGAATGAGCAGCCGGGAAGCCGTGAAACAATATGTACTGACCGTATCCTGTCCGGAAGCCAATGGCATCGTGCGTGCTGTCAGTGACTTTCTGTTTCAGCGCGGCGCCACCATCAGCGAGGCCTCCCAGCATCGTGATCCGGTGATGGACCGGTTTTTCATGCGGGTTGAGTTCGAAGAGGCGGCAGGCGCATTGCCGGACCAGCGACACCTGGAAGAGGATTTCCAGGATGTGGCCGGGCAGTTTGCCATGCAGTGGCAATTGTTCGACCTGGCTGTAAAGCCTAAAGTGCTGCTGGCCGTCTCCCGCCACGGTCACTGTCTGAACGATATCCTGCACCGCTGGCACAGCGGGGTATTGCCCGCTGAAATAGTCGGTGTGGTATCCAATCATGAAGACATGCGCGGCATCACTGAATGGTATGGCCTGGATTATCACCATCTGCCGGTGACACCGGAAACCAAAGAAGAACAGGAATCACGAGTCCTCGAGATCGCACAGGAGCGTCAGGTTGATCTGCTGGCACTGGCGCGCTATATGCAGATCCTGTCTCCCCGGATGTGTGAGGCCATGGCAGGGCGCATCATCAATATCCACCATTCCTTCCTGCCCGGCTTCAAGGGGGCCAACCCCTACCGTCAGGCCTACATGCGCGGTGTGAAGATCATCGGCGCCACCGCACATTATGTCACCAGTGACCTGGATGAAGGACCGATCATCGAGCAGGCGGTGGAGAAAATCGACCACACCTTCGATATCGATGAGCTGATCCAGATCGGTCGCGATGCCGAATGCGCCGCCTTTGCGCGGGCCGTCAAATGGCATTGTGAGCATCGCATCATCGTCAACGGCAAGAAGACCGTGGTGTTCCGCTGAAGCCATGAACGGAGAACTCGATCTGTTTATGGCAATTGGCACCTTCCTTGGCGGGCTGGGCCTGTTCATGCTGGGTGTGTCGATGATCACCGATGGGCTGAAGCTGGCCGCTGGTCAGTCCCTGCGTGACATTCTCGGCCGTTCTACCCGCACATCGCTGCGCGGCATGGTATCGGGTGCCTCTCTTACGGCAATGGTCCAGTCCTCGAGTGCCGTGACCATTGCCACCATCGGTTTTGTCAATGCCGGGCTGCTGGGCACAACGGCGGCGCTGAGCATTGTGCTCGGTGCCACCATAGGTACCACCATGACCGGCTGGCTGGTGGCTGCCGTGGGTTTCCAGTTCAGCATCACCAGTTTTGCCCTGCCCATGGTGGGCCTGGGTATGCTGGCCCGTCTCATCGGGCCGACGCGTCGCTTTGGAGCCATTGGGGAGGCCATCGCCGGATTCGGCCTGTTCTTTATCGGGGTGGATTTCCTGCGCGGTGCCTTCGAAGGTGTGGCGCAATCCATGGATATCGCCGACCTGGCTTTCGAAGGCATCGGTGGTGCCCTGGTATTCGCGGCCATCGGGCTGGTCATGACGATGTTGACCCAATCTTCAAGCGCGGCCATCGCCATCATCCTTTCTGCTGCCAGTGGTGGTCTGGTGAGTTTCACCGCAGCCGCGGCGGCCGTGATCGGGGCGACGGTGGGCACCACCTCGACCTCAGCCCTGGCAGTCATCGGCGCCACTTCCAGTGCACGCCGGGTTGCTGCCGGGCATGTGGTGATCAATGGTTTCAATGCCGTGGTTGGGCTCTGTCTCCTGCCGGCACTGGTGTGGTTGGTGACCCATCATCAGGAGCGACTGCTCGAGCCGGCCGTGATGCTGGCCATTTTTCACACCAGCTTCAATATCACCGGCGTGATGCTGATGCGCCCCTTCATCCATCGGGTGTCGGCTTTCCTGGAACGGAATTTCAGCAGCAAGGCGGAAACCCTGGGCCGTCCGCAGCATCTGGACCGCAACGTAATGGTTTCACCGGTACTGGCCCTTGATGCCTTCATGCTGGAATTGAACCGGATGGGAGTTATGGCCCGTGAGCATGCGCGCGCGGCACTGAGTAGTGAGGGAGAGCCCGGTCGTGCGCTGCAACTGCAGCATGATGGAATCCGTACCCTGGTGGGTGAAGTGGAACGATTCGTGGGGGCGCTGGAGAGTGAACGTCTGCACCGGGACGTGGCCATGCACCTGCCCATGGTGCTGCGCATTTCCAACTATATCGATGATGCGGTGACACAGGCCCAGGAAGCAGCCGAGCACAGTGCGGACAGGAGTTTCCTGATGCAGAGCCCAGTTCGTGACAGGGTCCTGGCCTACGAACTGGCACTGCTTGACGTCATTGAACAATGTGATCACAAGGACAAAAAATTTGATGCGGCGAAACTGGAACACGACTACGAAGCATTGCGTGATACCTGGCGACAGCTGAAATCCTTGCTGCTGGAAAGCAGTGTGCGCAGTCAACTTTCCGTCCAGCGCCTCAGCCCTGCCATCGACAACCTGCGCCTGATGCTGCGTGTGGTAGAGAGACTGAGCCGGGTGGCCCTGCGCAGTGCCGAACTCCAGCAGGCCGTGCCTGCAGTAGTGCTGGAGCCGGACGATCAGGCCATTGTGAGAGTTGAGGCTGAGGAAAAACCGGCATCCCGGGACCCGGAAGACGGGCCCGCAGAGACGTCGGATGATGCCGGCTCAGTCAGTGGGAGTGATACGCAGGATACGATCCGGTAACTCGCGGTGGCGTTCCACAAACTGGCGACCATCATGGTTGCTGGTGCCCACGTACAGGGCGCCATCAGGGCCCACGGCCAGGCCACGCAAGCGACCGTAGACACTGCTGCCTTCCTCATCATTGAACCAGCGCTCCAGCGCAGTCGGCCGCGTGGGATCACTATCATCTTCGAAGCGGATCCGCATCAGGGTCTGGCGATCCTGGGCCTGGAAACCGAGAATGGAGACGAACAGATCGTTCTTGAGCTCCGGCATCAAATCCCCGGTGTAGAAGATCAGGTCCCCGGGAGGGGCGGAAGCCGGCGCGAAGGTCAGGAACGGATCGACATAGTCGGGAAGACCCGGTGCCCCGACCACGGCAGGCCAGCCGTGGTGACGGCCCTCTTCCAGGACGATGATGCGCGCCAGCTCTTCCATATAACGTTCGGCTCGGTTCTTACCTGGAAGGAGAATGGGGAATTTCTGTTCCGGGATGCGCTTCTGGAGACCCTGGAACGCAACGAGGATCAGCACTATGAATTTCTGGCCGAGCATCTGGGATACCACCTCAAATTACTTGGCCCATCGT
>PWQG01000195.1 GCA_003556835.1 Gammaproteobacteria bacterium | reverse complement strand
GCGGGGTTTGTACCTCGACAGCAGCACATTGCCTTCGGCACTGCTCAACCAGCCCCTGCCCGAGTTCGAGCTGCGCAGCCTGGAAGAGGGTGATCGTATTGTCTCGCAGCGGGATCTGCCCGATGAGCCCTTCCTGCTCAATGTCTGGGGCAGCTATTGCCTGCCCTGTCTACAGGAAAACCCGATTTTCATGGCGGCCAGGGAGCAGGACATCATTCCCATCGTTGGTGTGAACTACAAGGATCGTCACGATGCCGCCATCGAGTGGCTGGATGACAATGGCAATCCCTTCAGCATGAATATCGTCGACGGCGACGGGCGCTACGGCATCGATCTCGGGGTCTATGGCGCGCCGGAAACCTTCCTGGTCGATGCCAATGGCGTGATCCGCTTCAAGCACATCGGGGTCATCGACTACCGTATCTGGGACGAAGAAATCATGCCCGCTATCGAGGCCGTGCGGGCCGGCCATGAGACCGCTTCGGTCTCGGGCAGCCTGCCGGATACACCGACGGGAGAGCGCAATTGATGCCAAATCCGCTGAGCATTTTCACGCTGGCACTGATGCTGCTGCTGGCGACCCTGCATGCCCCGCAGCCGGCACAGGCCCAGGTCGACGTCTTTGATTTCGAGACCGAGGAGCAGGAACGCCGTTTCCGCCAGCTCTCGGCCGAATTCCGTTGCCCGATGTGCCAGAACACCAATCTGGCCGATTCACCCGGGGGCGTGGCGGCCGACCTGCGCCGGGAAATCTACTACATGATCGTTGACGGCTACACCGATGCCGAGATCGAACAGTTCATGGAACAGCGTTACGGGGATTTCATCTTCTACCGTCCGCGCCTGACCACGCGCACCGTGCTGCTCTGGTTCGGTCCCGCACTGTTCTTTCTCATTGGTGCCTTCGTGATTTTCAGTATTGTCCGCCGCAGTCGCCGCGCCGGCGCCGAGACCGAAGGTGATCTGAGCGAGGAAGAGCGCAAGCATCTGGATGAACTGCTCAAGAAGAAATGACATTCCCAACCACCGTAGAGGATAGGTGATATCTTGTTCTGGATTGTATCCGTACTGCTGGCCCTGGTGGCCGCATTGTTCGTGTTCTGGCCGTTATGGCGGCACCACCGGCAATTGCAACAGGAAGGTGTTTATGGCGAGGCCGAGCGCCGCACTGCAAACCTGGTGATCTTCGAGGAACGTCTCGAGGAGCTGGAACGCGATCTTGAGGAAGGCGGCCTGGACCAGGATCAGTTCGAGGCGCTCAAGCATGAACTCGAGCGCAGTCTGCTGCGCGATGTCAGTGGCACCGCACTCGACGCCACCGGTACCGATGTGCCGGCGGTACAGGATCGCGCCGCGGACAGTTGGCGCAGTGTCACCCGCTTGCTGCCCCTGGGCCTGGTGTTGGTGGTGCTTTCCACCAGTTACCTGTTCTATGAGTGGTTCGGTTTTCGACACGACCTCGATTTCGCCGAGCTGGTCGAGCGCAGCCGCACTGCAGAGAGTCCGCAGGAGATCAGTGAGCTGATCTATGCCTTCGGTGAGGTGATCGAGCGCGATCGGGAGAACGGCTGGGCCTGGTATTTCATGGCCCGCAACCTGACCGAGATCGGTCAGCTCAACGAGGCTGCCATGGCCTTTGATCGGGCCAGCAACCTGATCGAGAACGAGGGGGATCGCGCCGTGGTGCTGGGCCAGTATGCCCAGATCCTGTACCTGGCCAATGACCGCCAGATCACGCAGGACGTGGAACAGGTCATCGAACGGGCCCAGCGCCTGGACCCCTACGAACAATCCGTGCTGCAACTGCTGAGCACAGACGCCTGGATGCGCGAGGACTATCAGGCCGCCATCACCTATTGGCAGCAGATGCTCACCCTGGGCCCCAATGCCAGTGACCGTGCCTTCCTCCAGGATGCCATTGCCCAGGCGCGTCAGGCCCTGGCCGAGCAGGGTGGGGCACAAGAGGCCGAGCCGACCGGGCCACGCATCGAAGTGGCCCTGAGCCTGGCACCGGGCATCGAGTTGGCCCCGGACACCCGTGTGTTCGTCTCCGCCCAGGCTTCGGCCCGGCCGGGACCCCCACTGGCCGCAACTGTGTTGACAGTGGATCAACTGCCTGCGACGGTGACATTGAGCATCACCGATGCGGTCGGGCCGCAGAGCCTGGCCGACGCCGAAGTGGTGAGTCTGGTGGCCACCGCTTCGCTCAGCGGCACGGCCAATGTACAATCAGGGGACTATCAGGGCCGAATCGACGGCATCGAACTCGAGGACGGCGAAGTCCGCGTGCAATTACGAATCAGTGAGGAAGTGGAATAGCCTCCAGGTGATCCTCTTCCCGGGAAGCAGTTGATGACAGACCAGAGACAACAGGCAGAAAAGACGCAACAGGGTCCGATCCGGATGCATGATCCGGCGCCCATGCCTGTGGTCGGCGAGGCTGGTGTGGTCGAGCGGGACGGGCGCAAGGCCCTGATCGACCGTTTTGGACGGCATATCGACTATGTGCGTCTCTCGGTCACCGACCGCTGTGACTTCCGCTGTGTCTACTGCATGACCGAGGACATGCAGTTCCTGCCGCGCAAGCAGATCCTTTCGCTGGAAGAGATCCACCGGGTTGCCCGCAGTTTCACCGAGCTGGGCGTGGACAAGTTGCGCATCACCGGTGGTGAACCCATGGTGCGCAACAATGTCATGAGCCTGTTCCGTGATCTAGGCGCACTGCCCGGCCTGCGCGAACTGCTGTTGACCACCAATGGCAACCAGTTGCAGAAATTTGCCCAACCCCTGCGTGATGCCGGCGTAAACCGTATCAATATCAGTATTGACAGCCTGGACGCGGAGCGTTTTGCCCGCATTTCCCGGGTCGGCAAGCTGGAGAATGTATTGAAAGGCATCGAGGCGGCCCGGCAGGCCGGTTTCGAGCGCATCAAGCTCAATGCGGTGATCATGCGCGGCTACAACGATGACGAAGTGCTGGGTCTGACCCGGTTTGCCCTGGATCGTGGCATCGACATCGCCTTCATCGAGGAGATGCCCCTCGGGGAAAGTTCGGACCATGAACGCGAGGACACCCTGTGCAGTAATGACTGGGTTCGTGAGCAGATCGAGGCCGAGTACTCCCTGCTGCCCAGCGCCGCCACCACGGCGGGTCCATCGCGGTATTACCAGGTGCCCGGTCACGACAGTCGTATCGGTTTCATCTCCCCGGTCAGCCACAACTTCTGCGGGGACTGTAACCGGGTGCGTGTCACGGTGGAAGGACGCCTGCTGCTGTGCCTGGGCAACGAGCATTCGGTGGATCTGCGCGAGGTGCTGCGTGACGAGCAGGCGGATGACGCGGTGCTGCGCGATCGCATCGTCAAGGCCATGGACATCAAGCCCATGCGCCACCACTTCTACAATCCCGAACATGCCCAGCCCATCCGCCTGATGAACATGACCGGCGGCTAGTGGGCGCTCTGCTCCTTCCATTCCACAGACCGATCAAGAACCGAGAGACATGAGCGAGAAAGCCAACCCTGTAGAAACCCCGCTACGTGCGGTGGTGATCACCGTTTCCGATACCCGTACCGAAGAAACCGACAAGTCCGGCAAGGTGCTGTCCGAACGCCTGCGCGAGGCGGGTCATGAGCTGGTGGCAAAACACATCAT
>PWQG01000431.1 GCA_003556835.1 Gammaproteobacteria bacterium | reverse complement strand
TTCCCGAAAAAGGGACAGAAAAGGGGACAGATCTATTTTTCGGTCCACGAAAAATAGATCTGTCCCCTTTTCTGTCCCTTTTTCGGGAAAATAAATCTGTCCCCTTTTTAAGGTACCCGCCGCAGGATCTTTTTGCGCAACGGTTCGACCTCGTTGGCCAGGTGGTGACGCCCCTCCGGCAGGATGATGACCTCCAAGTCCGTGAACTTGGCCCGCAGCTGGCGCAGGTTGTAGCGCCAATCCACCGTGCCATCGTTGTCCCCCTGGAACACCGTGGTCGGTACCGAGCAGGGCGGGTAGGCATGGAACACGTCCTGCCAGCGGATCAGCGAGGCGATCCATTTCGAAGCGATGATCCGGGGCTGCAGTGGATCATGCTCGCGCAGAAACTCCAGGAACTCCATATCCGAACTGTTGAAGGTGAAGCGCCGCGGAATGGTCTCCATGAAACGTCCACGCAGCGCAAACATTATCCGCAACCGCCACCAGCGTCGTGGCCGCACCAGAGGCCCCAACAGGTACTGATGATCAAACACCGGCGGCGGGCTGTCACGGCGCTGCGTTGCCGCGTGCAGCACATAATCCATGGCCACCGCACCGCCCTTGCTTTGCCCGAGCAGGTACCAGGGCCGGGGGAGACCGGCATCCTCCGCCAGGTGCACACAGTCGGTCAATGCCATGCGGTACTGCACAAAATCGTCAATCGAAGCCTGCTCCCCGGTGGACAGGCCATGCCCCGGGAAGTCGAATATGAATACCACCAGTCCCTGCTCCAGAGCATGGCGGATGACATGTCGGTAGAGACCCGAATGGTCAAAATAGCCGTGCAGGATGAACAGGGAGCCCTTCGGCGTACATGGCGGCCGGAAACAATGCGCCGCCAGACGGAAACCGTGGGTATCGATATAACCGAAACTGTGCCGGGTCTGCAGATCCGGAAAATCGATGCGGTAATGCTCCAGGTACCGCTGCGTCAGCGGATCCGGATCCAGGGTCTTCGTAAAATCAAAAGGCTGAAGTCCTGCACGCAGGGCATCGGCATCATCCCGGCTGAACATCGGCTCCTCAGAACCCCTTGATATAGCGCTCGGACATCTCTTCCAGATTGTAAATCTTGCCGATGCGATCAATCTGCCCGGCGGTACCAAATGCCTCCAGGCGGTCACGGACAATACCCTTCATCGCCGCGATGGTCGGCTTGAGGAATTTGCGTGGATCAAATTCGGCCGGGTTCTCCGCCAGGAACTTGCGCACCGCCCCGGTCGAAGCCAGGCGCAGATCGGTGTCGATATTGACCTTGCGTACACCATTGCGGATGCCTTCCTGGATTTCCTCCACCGGCACGCCATAGGTCTCGGGAATCTCCCCGCCGTGCTGGTTGATCACTTCCAGCCACTCCTGCGGCACCGAGGAAGAACCGTGCATCACCAGATGTGTATCGGGAATCCGCTTGTGGATTTCCTTTATGCGGCTCACGGCCAGGATGTCGCCGGTCGGCGGCCGGGTGAACTTGTAGGCACCATGACTGGTACCCACGGCAATGGCCAGGGCGTCTACGCCGGTGGCTGCCACAAAATCGGCTGCCTCTTCCGGATCGGTCAACATCTGTTCCATGGACAACTTGCCTTCGGCGCCGATACCGTCCTCTTCACCCGCCATGCCACTTTCCAGTGAGCCCAGGCAACCCAGCTCGCCTTCCACGGACACACCACAGGCATGCGCCATATCCACGGCCATTTTTGTGACCCGCACATTATAGTCGTAATCCATCGGCGTCTTGCCGTCCTCACCCAGGGAGCCGTCCATCATCACCGAGGAAAAACCCAGCTGGATGGAACGCTGGCACACCGCCGGCGATACACCGTGGTCCTGATGCATGACAATCGGCACATGCGGGAACTCCTCGATGGCCGCCTCGATCAGGTGCTTGAGAAATCGTGAACCGGCGTATTTCCGGGCACCGGCCGAGGCCTGCAGGATCACGGGACTGTTCAGCTCATCGGCCGCTTCCATGATGGCCCGGGTCTGCTCGAGGTTATTGACGTTGAAAGCGGGCACCCCGTAGCCATGCTCCGCGGCGTGATCCAGTAGTTGTCTCAGGCTGATAAGTGCCATGTCTTACACCTCTAATATCAATTTTCGGTAAATTCGTATTCAGTGATGATCAGTTGTCGAGAACCTTGACGGCCGGCAGCACTTCACCCTGCACGAACTCGAGGAAGGCACCCCCGCCGGTCGAAATATAGGACACCCGGTCAGAAATGCCGAACACATCAATGGCGGAAACCGTCTCGCCACCGCCGGCAATGGAGAAACCCTGGTTGGCGGCAATGGCCTCGGCCACCGTCCGCGTGCCCGCCGCAAAATTGTCGAATTCGAACACACCGACGGGGCCGTTCCAGATGATGGTTTTCATCTCGCCGATCAGGGCGGCAAACTGCTTCTCCGTTTCCGGGCCGATGTCCAGAATCATATCATCCTCGCCCACATCGGAGACAGCCTTGACGGTGGCGCCGGCATCGGCGGAGAACTCACTGGCCACCCGCACATCCACCGGCAGCGGAATATCGGTCTTTTCCATCAGCGTCTTCGCCTGTGCGACCAGATCCTTCTCGACCAGGGATTTGCCAACCGGATAACCGGCGGCCAGCAGGAATGTATTGGCAATGCCGCCTCCCACAATCAGTTTGTCGACAATGCCCGCGAGGCTCTCAAGTACCAGCAACTTGCTCGAGACCTTGGCGCCACCCACTATCGCCAGCATCGGCCGCTCGGGCTTCTCCAGCGCCTTGCCCAGGGCATCCAGTTCAGCTGCCAGAAGAGGACCGGCGCAGGCCTGCGGGGCAAACTTCGCCACCCCGTGAGTGCTGGCCTGGGCCCGGTGTGCCGTGCCGAAGGCGTCCATCACAAAGACATCACACAGTGCGGCGTACTGTTTTGCCAGCGCCTCATCGTCCTCGGTCTCGCCGCTGTTCACGCGCACGTTCTCCAGCAGCAGCACCTCGCCCCCGGACAGGTCCAGATCGGCGCCACGGCCCAGATACTCCTGCTCCAGGCGCACCGGGCTGCCCAGCAGCTCCTGCAGGTGCTCGGCCACCGGCGCCAGCGAGGCCTCCGGTTGCTCACTGATCGGCACACCCGCCTTCGGCCGCCCCAGATGCGACATGACCATGACCTGCGCGCCGGCATCCAGGGCGGCACGGATGGTCGGCAGACTGGCGCGGATACGGGCATCATTGCTGATACGGCCATCACGCACCGGCACATTGAGGTCCTGGCGGATCAGTACACGCTTGCCTCGCAGATCCAGATCCTGCATTCGGCGGATGCTCATTGGGTCACTCCTTTCCCGGTATAGGGGTAAATCATGGTTTCAATTGGCTGATCAGACGACTGACATCAAGCATGCGATTGGCAAAGCCCCATTCATTATCGAACCAGACCAGCACTTTCAACAGACGCTTGCCGCTGACGCGGGTCTGGCTCAGGTCCACAATGGCCGAACGCGGATCATGATTGAAATCACAGGAAGCCAGGGGCTCACTGGTGCAACCCAGCACACCCGGCAGCAACTTGTGCGCCGCCTCCTGCAACGCCGCATTCACACTCTCTGCCGTCACATCACTGCCCAGGGTCACCGACAGATCGATGACCGA
>PWQG01000209.1 GCA_003556835.1 Gammaproteobacteria bacterium | reverse complement strand
CTGCCACAGACGCTGGTGTTTCAGAATATCACCCGCTCGCCACTGGTGTTCATTGGCCCGGCCCGGAAGGGACCGTTGAGCGACACGCTGAAGCGGGCTGAGCAATGTGGAGAGGGGTATCCCTGGGCGGAATTGCCTTTCATTGCTCCGGAGAGTGGCCTGGTTCGCACCCGTACGGAGGAGTGGTTCCGGCGCAAGGCCCTACAGCCTCGTATCTATGCCCGTGTCAGCGGCAATGAGGCGATTGTGAGCATGGTCAGCCTGGGCTTCGGTGTCGCCGTTGTCCCTGAGCTGGTGGTCGACAACAGCCCCATGAGCCGGACAGTGAGGACATTGCCTGTGGCACCGGAACTTGAGCCCTTCGTCATCGGGCTCTGCAGTCTGCGTCGTCGGCAGGACAACCCGCTGGTCAGGGCTTTCCGGGCCATTGCGAGTGATACCCGTGCGGATACCTGATGCAATTATTCAGGGGTGGCTAAACATGTATAATCGGTGCTGTGTCCATCCTGCTGCAGGCACAGCACGGCGACGAATTCGACCCTATTGAGGACTGAAGCACCGATCATGAAGGATGAAAAGGACGTGGAGACGGCTTACAACGAGGCGGAAGAGGACAATGGAGAAAGTGGTCCGGACAGTCTGTTTCCGATTGACGAGCACGAGGAGATCGTTTCCCAGGACGGGAAAAAGGTCCGACGCAAGGGCATTTACCTGCTACCCAACCTGCTGACGCTGGGAGCAATGTTTGCCGGCTTCTACGCCATAATCGCCGGCATGAACGGCAATTTCAATGCCGCTGGCTGGGCGATACTGATCGCGGCCATCCTCGATGGGTTGGACGGTCGCGTGGCCCGTATGACCAACACCCAGAGTGCCTTTGGCGCGCAGTTCGACAGCCTCTCCGACATGGTTTCCTTCGGGGTGGCGCCCGCTCTGATCGTGTTCAGTTGGGCGCTCTCCTCGCTGGGAAACGCCGGTTGGGCGGCCAGTTTCATTTTCATCTCCTGCGCGGCGCTGCGCCTGGCCCGCTTCAATGTGCAGCTTGGGACCGTGGACAAGCGGTTCTTTGTCGGCCTGCAGAGCCCCATCGCTGCCGGCCTGGTGACTTTTGTGGTCTGGGTGGCCTACAAGTACCAGGTTGAGGTGACCTGGGGGGTGTCGGTCATGGCGGCCGTGTTCACGGCCTTCGTTGGCCTGTTGATGATTTCCAACTATCGTTATTACAGTTTCAAGGAAATCCACTTCAAGGGCACAGTGCCGTATGTGGTGTTCCTGATGGCGGTCATACTGCTGGTGGTCATTGCCCAGTATCCGCATGAAGTGCTGCTAGGCATGTGTCTGTTCTATGCACTGTCCGGGCCGGTCATTTCCCTGTACAGATTGTCATCCCGGAAGTCGGAGAAATCGGATACGGGTGATGGTGCGTAGACAGCATTGTGGAAAGAAAGCCGTTGCTTCAGCTGTCCGTATGGATAAGCTGTAGAAATATAGTTGACGCAATGCCGGACGCCGTCCGGCTCGATCCAGTAGAGGCGAAGCCATGTTGATCAAATCCGCTCCCGACATCCATCCCTCGGAGATCACGCCGGAGAGTGTCTATCGCAACCGTCGGCAGTTCATGAAAGATGCAATGGGTCTGGGAGTTGTTGCAGGGGCCGGTCTGACGATGCCCGGACTCGCTGCCGCTGCCCCGGGTGACGCATTGCGTGCCCGCGCGCCGACGGACATGCAGCGCTCGGCACCGGCGGATTGGTGGCAGGGCAAGTTCGATTCCATTCTGGCGGCCGACCGTGATGGCCCCTTTGCCACGGATGAGGACCTGACGCCCTACCAGGATGTGGTGACCTACAACAATTTCTACGAGTTCGGGACCGACAAGGAAGACCCCCACCGCCGTTCGGGAGGATTCCAGGTGGATCCCTGGTCGGTGGCCATTGAGGGTGAAGTCAACAAACCGGGCGTCTATGACCTGGAAGACATCGTAAACCCGCATACACTGGAGGAGCGCATCTATCGATTGCGCTGCGTAGAGCGATGGTCGATGGTCATCCCCTGGGTGGGCTTCCCCCTGGCGGATCTGATCAAGCGTTTCGAGCCGACATCAAAAGCAAAATACGTTGCGTTTGAAACCCTGGTTGATCCCGAGCAGATGCCGGCCCAGCGTTCCCGCTTCAGCATCATCGATTGGCCATATCGCGAAGGCCTGCGGATGGACGAGGCCATGCATCCACTGACATTCCTGGCGGTAGGCTTGTATGGCGACTATATGCCGCCGCAGAATGGTGCGCCCATCCGCTTGGTTGTGCCCTGGAAATATGGTTTCAAGAGCATCAAGTCGATTGTGAAGATCCGCTTTACCGAGGAAGAGCCGGCGACAAGCTGGAGTATGATGCAGCCCAATGAGTACGGTTTTTATGCCAATGTGAATCCCGAGGTGCACCATCCGCGCTGGCGCCAGGATATGGAGACACGCTTGCCACGAACGCTATTCAGTTTTGCCCGGATACCCACGGAGATGTTCAACGGCTATGGTGACCAGGTGGCGCATCTGTATGAGGGCATGGACCTGTCGCGCTACTATTGAGGTCCGGACTCTTGCCCTTTCTATGGAATGTTTTCCGGGTGGTGGTGTTCGTTCTCGCGCTGCTGCCCTTTCTCTGGCTTCTATATGGAGCTGCGGTCGGAAGTCTCGGCGCTGATCCGGCAGACGCCCTGGCGCTGGAAACCGGTCGCTGGTCACTGCGCTTTCTCTTGATCAGCCTGGCGATCACCCCGTTGCGGGAATTGACCGGGCTCAACCGGCTGATTCGGCTGCGCCGGATGCTGGGCCTGTTCGCACTGTTCTATGCCAGCTTGCACCTTTTGGTCTATCTGATGTTCCTGCTGGAGTGGCGCTGGTCCGAGATTCTTGAAGATATTGCCCAGCGGCCCTACATCACAGTGGGCTTCCTTGCATTCCTGATTCTTGTTGCACTTGGAGCAACCTCCACTAAGGGCATGGTCCGGCGTCTTGGCAAAAGGTGGAAACGCCTGCATCGTCTGGTCTATCTGGCAGCCGGGCTGGCACTTCTGCATCTGTTATGGATTCTGCAACAAGATCTTACAGACGTGGTTATTTATGGTAGTATAACTGCCCTTCTCATGGGGTACCGACTGTATCGGGCTGCATGGTTGAGGCGCTTTCTCAGGCAACGTTTTCCGGCGCGTACCGGGTTGCATTGAGGGGTCGGGAAAAATTTTCGGGTTTCTTGGGAAAAGTACTTGCAAGCTCAAAATTACGCCCTATAATACGCGCCTCCTGATCACGAAGATCAAGGCAAAAAACGGTTCTTTAATAAACAGAGATCAAGTAATAGAGGTGGGTGCTTGCTGGAGTATTTCGGTGACACGAAATAGTCGAAAGGCAAGCAACTGCGTTGATTTACTGAGTTTTACGCGTAGCGTCTCGTGGTTTACCACGGGAAGTTATGAGTTATTGTAAGTCTGATGAAGTTGTGACTTTGAGCCTTTGAAAAGTCTTGTGGAATTGCGGCGAGTAAGTAGTACGTTGTAGTGAAGCAAGCAGTATGATCTTAAACTGAAGAGTTTGATCATGGCTCAGATTGAACGCTGGCGGCAGGCTTAACACATGCAAGTCGAGCGGAAACGATGGGAGCT
>PWQG01000372.1 GCA_003556835.1 Gammaproteobacteria bacterium | reverse complement strand
GGTCAGGGCCGAAAACCGTTACAATCAGTTCCCCCAGTGCGCCCGTAGCTCAGCTGGATAGAGTACCGCCCTCCGAAGGCGGGGGTCGCAGGTTCGAATCCTGCCGGGCGCGCCAAAGTCTGTTATTTTTCAATAAATTACAAGCCATCGTGTTGCTTAACTAACCAGTTATTGGTGACAATTTCGCTGTCACCAGTGAAATCTGCGGTGATCAGCGTAGCCAGCGCTAAATGGGTCAATCGCAGCGTTTCAGCCGGTCAAAAAATCCGTGGTGACAGAATGTTGACGTTTTGGTGACGTCACCAAACGCTCCGATTTCTCATTTTGACCCTAGTCCCACGCTAGGCACACATGCCGAGAACGTCTGATGGAGATTCGTCGCGGTCGCCCCGATTTTTGGGTGCTGCCTGCCTCCGATCATTCCGTATTAGGATTCCTGAGTATTCTCAGCTTTTGAGAGTTTCGACTTTAAACTAGTGATTGACTCCGCCTGAGGTCGCATTTGGCGACTGAAAAGGCTGTATTTGGCAGAGCTTTTGACCGTACTGGAATGTGAAATGACTGAATTCATTAAGAGTGCTGTGGTTCTCCTTAGTGGTGGCCTTGATTCTGCCACTGCACTCGCCATAGCAAAGAATGCGGGATTTCAATGCTACGCTTTGTCTTTCCGCTATGGTCAGCGGCATAGTCCTGAGCTTAAGTGCGCAGAGAGGGTTGCTCGTGCCATGGACGTTAAGGAGCACCACATCGTCGATTTCGATCTACGCCAGTTTGGAGGGTCGGCCCTTACCAGTGACCTCGAGGTGCCCAAGGGGCGGGCGATGGAGGACATGAGTTCCGATATTCCAGTGACCTACGTGCCGGCCCGGAATACAGTTTTCCTGTCCTTCGGGCTGGCTTGGGCCGAGGTATTGGAATCCTTTGACATCTACATCGGTGTCAACGCCCTGGATTATTCTGGCTATCCCGACTGCCGGTCCGAATACATTGAGGCATTTCAGGTCATGGCCAACCTGGCCACGCGCGCCGGGGTCGAGGGGCATGGGCGTTTGACGATTCACACTCCCCTCATCGAGCTTACCAAGGCCAAGATTATTCAGAAGGGCATAGAACTGGGCGTCGATTACGCGATGACCAGCAGTTGCTACGATCCCGATGAGGATGGCCGGCCCTGCGGTGAATGCGACTCCTGCTTGCTCCGAAAAAAGGGTTTTGCCGAGGTCGGCATCCCCGATCCCTTGTACGTCAAATTTGGAATGAACCAATGAGCGTCGAGCGGATGATGTATGCGGCCTGCGTGCCTTTTGAGGCGGCTCGCCAGGTCGCGATCCTGCCAGACGGGCACCGTGCCCGCAATCTCCATGGGCACAGCTTCCAGGCCCGGGTGCGGGCCAGCTTGCCGACCGACTGGGCAAGCTTTCCTGGCGCCGAAACCGACGACCTCGAGCAGGCGCTGGCTCGATGCGTGCAAAATCTGGACTACCGGTTTCTGAATGAGCAGGTAGCGACTCCGACTGATGAAAACCTGGCCCGCTGGATCAGAGAACGGATCAATGTGCCTGGTCTGGACAGCGTCGGCATTCTGAGCACTGCCAATCAGGGCGCCGACATCGACCGGAACGGCCATGTGCACATCTGGCGCCGGTTTCGCTTCGAGTCCGCGCATCAATTGCCCAACGTCCCCCCAGGACACAAATGCGGACGCATGCACGGACACGGTTTCGTCGTCATTCTGCATTGCAACCAGAACCTGGGTGACCGGGACATGGGGGTGGATTTTGATCAGCTGGATCGGTGCTGGCAGCCAATTCACGATGAACTCGATCATGCCTGTCTAAATGACATCCCGGGCCTCGAGAACCCGACCAGCGAACATATCGCCGGCTGGATCTGGCAGCGGCTTAAGCAAACCCTGCCCGAGTTGTCGTGGGTCACGGTGTACGAAACTGCCACCGCAGGCTGCAGCCACGATGGTACGCACTATCGTATTTGGAAGGAAATGACCCTAGACAGCGCGGTGCGGCTGACAAACGCACCCGACGGAGATCGCCGCCGACGCATCCATGGCCACACTTTCACTATCCGACTCCACCTGTCTGCGCCACTCGACGAAGTGATGGGCTGGGCTATGGACTTCGGTGATGTAAAGGCACTTTTCAGCCCGGTATTCAAGCGGCTGGATCACCATCCACTCTTTGAGCTGCCTGGCCTGACGGACACAGATCCGGCCAGCCTTGCTCGCTGGACGCGGCGTGAAATAGGAGAACAACTCCCCGCTCTGGACCGGATCGACCTCTACCAGACACCCGGCTGCGGGGCTATCCTGTCCTGGGGCGCACTCCACCCGGCCCTGCCAGTCTGATCATGACCTACTCCGCCAAGGAAATCTTTTACACCCTGCAGGGCGAGGGCGGCAACGTCGGACGGGCCTCTGTCTTCCTGCGCTTTGCCGGCTGCAACCTGTGGTCCGGGCTTGAGCGAGACCGTGCGACGGCCGTCTGCAGTTTCTGTGACACGGACTTCGTCGGCACGGATGGTCCCGGTGGCGGGAAATTCAAGACGGCAGACGACCTGGCCGGGGCCGTGCTCAGCCACTGGCCGAAAGAGGTCCAGGGTTCTCGACTTGTAGTCTGTACTGGGGGTGAGCCGCTGCTGCAGCTAGACAGGCCAGCCATCGAGGCCCTGCACGCCCGAGGGTTTGAGGTTGCGGTGGAAACCAACGGCACCATCGCCGCGCCGCCTAGCATCGATTGGCTCTGCGTCAGCCCAAAGGCCAATGCAAAGCTCGTTCAGACCTCCGGCCATGAACTCAAATTGGTCTACCCCCAGCAACTGGCCCGGCCCGAGCACTTCGAGCATCTGGATTTTCGTCATTTCCTCCTCCAGCCCATGGATGGGCCGGATCTGGAGCGGAACACTCGCCTGACGATCGAGTATTGTCTGCAGCACCCGAAGTGGCGTTTCAGCCTGCAGACGCACAAGGTCATCGGTGTCCGATAGCACCCGCGTTAGGCTCAGGCACAGAAACTTTTCCTGAATTGACAGATTCGCCTGCCCGAAACCTTGGGCCCTGATCCTCTCTTGGGCTACCATGTTCCGGTGATGCAGGCAGGAGCGGCGTGTATCCGGAGGCGGCCGGGCGGTGGGGCACGGCTCATGGACACACCTTACACACCCGCTCCATAACCCAAACGAGAGACCCGATTTGAAGCTGTTAATCTTGTCATCCTGTACTGGCGAGAAGAAGGTGGAGCACCCTGCCGCCCTGACGATCGACGATTTCCGGGCCGGTCCTGACCACGTACGCCAGCGTGAGACTGAGCTTTCCGAGCTGCTGACCCCTGCCGAGGATTTATACACAGGCCAGCAGCACCTGCGGTTGATGCGGGGCATCAACAAGGCCAGACAGGTTCCTGGATTCGAGGTAGACCTCAAGATTGTTTCGGCCGGCTACGGGCTGGTAGACGGTTCGCAACCACTCGCGCCCTACGAAACCACCTTCTCCGGGATGAAGAAGAAGGCTCTGCGGGAGTGGGCACAGCATCTTCGGGTTCCAGCCGATGTCCGTGCCGCACTAGCCCAGCCGTATGACCTTGGCTTGGTTCTCCTGGGAAACGATTATTTGGCGGCTTGCGAACTCAACGAGGAGATGAGCTTCGGAGGCCCGGTC
>PWQG01000055.1 GCA_003556835.1 Gammaproteobacteria bacterium | reverse complement strand
GTAGTGGGTAAATTCACTGCCTGACACCGGAGGGATACAGTTGCAGCTTGCCGAGATGGAAGTAAATCGCATTGCGGAAGCGCTCCTTGTTCCGGAAGCCTCTGGCCCGGTTCTTGATCATTTTGATCCGACTATTGATGCTTTCAGCCATGCTGTTGTCGGCTCCAAGCAGTACCGCGTTGAGGATGCCCCATAGATGCTTTTTCAGCGTGCCCCAGACATCGCGCATCGGCTTCAGACGGCTGCGCACCAGATCCACCGCTCGGCTCATGTACTGCGCCACGATGACGCCAGCGCCTGCGCCGGTGATCGTAGCCGGGAGCACTCTTGTCACACTGCGGACAATGCAGCTTGCTGCCGTTATGCTCTACTGTTACTTGTACTTCATCGTCGTCAGCCAGGGAAACGTCCACTTCAGTGACCTTCCAGGGCTTATCGATGTCGCGTATCTGGGTGTAAAGCTGTGTATCTTTCATGCGGATCAGGATAAATTACCCACTCGATTTGGGGGAGGGGCCTCAATTTTTATGACGCTGCAGCGCGTGGTGATATGGATGCGTGCCTGGCCTTATTGGCCGATGACATCAATTGGACCAATATAGGTTCCACGAAATTCTCAGGAACTTACAGTGGCAAGCAAGCGCTCATAGCGGATCTCCTTGCACCACTGTTCAGCCAACTGAAGGCAGGGATCTCTTCCCACATTGAGCGCTTGGCCGCAGAATCGGATATCGTGGTCGCAGAAACTTCCCGAAAGGGGGCAGCCGGCCCGTCCCGGCCGGCTCCCATTGCCGCATTGGCGCTATTTGCGAAAGAGCAGGACGAATTTACTGGTGTAGCCCTGGACAGACGGATCATAGATGCTGATATCCAGGGGATCGTCCTCATTGAGAAACAGCTGTGAAGAACGCAGCATTGACAGGCCGGCAGCCTCGGCGTAGTCCACAACGATGGCCTCAGGGATACGGTGCAGGGTGCCACCCACTTCCGGCCCCAACTCCGCCGCAGCCCGGTGATCAATGGTGAGGAACACGCCGCCCGGTTTCAGAATCCTGTGGATCTCGGCGAAAGCCGTTTCCGGGTCGCCCAGCGAAACACCTTCCTCCGGCTCGAACCACAATTCATGCGGGCCAAGAATCCAGGTGACCATGTCCATGGAATTGTCGGCCGCGTCGAGCTCATCAAAATTGGTTCGGGACAAGCGCACATTGTCCGTTCGCTCTACCCGCTGTGCAGGTCCGTCGCCATAAAAGCTGTCGAAAGACGGGGGGTTCTGCATGATGACCGAACCGGCCGATCCCACCGTACGACTCAGAATTTCGGTATACCAGCCGCCCCCGGCTTCCATCTCGAATACATCCATGCCCTTTCTGATACCGGCGAAGGCCAGCACCTCCAGGGGCATGCGACGGGCGTCATCCTCCGCATCCTCTGCCGGTCGATCGCCATGCACCAGTGCCGCCTGTACCAGATCGGCGGCGCGATCGTGCGCAGCGGCCTGGCCGGTCAGTAGAAGTGCGGCAAAGGCTGCGAACAGGAATGAGGTGTGTCTTTTTCTTGTCATGTCGTTCTCCCGGATTGTTTACTCATCGACACTCGATACCGTTAAAGATATCGGTCCGTGCCTCTTTGCGTATTGGACAGGCCTGTCGTTTGACCCACTCCAAGGGGCCTGCCACTGCTCAATCAATCAGCTTGCCTTCGCTGATCGCAGCCTGAAAATTCCTGGCCGCCTGTGTCATATTTGTGTCGGTGTCAGTAAGAAAACGGGCACGCACATCGAAGTTGCCATTTAGTACCAGGTGGTCCCCGATGCGAACGGCAGTTCTTGGATCACCGCGGGCTGCCAGATTATTAAACACCAGTCCCAACGCGCAGTGACCACCACCAAAGGGAATGTAGCGATTTTCTCCCTCAGCGGTTGTAGCGGCGGTGAAAGCCTCTGCATTTTCAGCGGTGGAAAAACACCAGTTCAACCCTTTCAGTTCAACTTTGTGTTGTGAGCAGTCGGCAACTAAAATAGTGTGCTGGTCGAATGCGGCAACCGGGTCGTAAGGTACGGTCAGCTCACCGTCCATGCGAGAGAAACCTATACTATCGTTATTGATAATAACGGGATGCGTTTCCTGGGCAGTCGCCTGCAAGCTGGCTAACAGGAGAGTGAAAGAGGTCAGGCTTGCCAGCAGGATTGATATTTTTTTTGTCATTGCTTTACCTAGTGAATCAAATGTCAGTTTGTTGAAGCCGGCACAAACCACCCAAACCAGCATCAGTATTGATCGGCTCGAAATAGTCGTGAAATGCTTGTTGAACGATCACTTTATACCTTTGTTGTGCCTGCATACAATCCCCTCATTTGGCGAAGCGGCTATGAGCCTGCACAGCATGTCCATGACAGCAGAAATCGCCAGTTGCAGCCCGGATGCAGCGTGAGGCGCGGACTAATTTGGACTCATATAGCTGCTGACAATAACCAACTGTAATCAAAGAGCTTTTCTATGATGCCGCCAATTTATGGTGGTAATGCTAGTGTATCTCGCCCAAAAACTCATAGCAGTGATAAGCGAGCGTTCCCGCTGGACACCACTTTGTCATTTCGATTAATCTTCACACGCTGAAAAAACATGACCTCACTGGACATGACAAAACAAAGTGATAATCAATTGGAGAACTCATGTACAAAGGTCAACCCTCTACTCCACTCGGGCGTCTTTCCTGGAGCGGAGTACCGCTGTTTTCCGCGCTCTTGCTACTGATACTGGCACTTACATCACCGTCCAGCCTTGCCCAGAACAGCGTCACCACCAGCGAAGTGCGACCCAGCGTACAGGCATTCCGGATACCCGATGGAATGAGCGTGCAGCTTGACGGCTTTCTGGACGAAGCAGTCTGGGAACTGGCACAGCCCATTACCGAATTCCGCCAGCAGGAGCCAGTCGAGGGCGGCGAGCCGAGTGAGCCCACCGAAATTCGGATTCTGTATGATGACCAGGCCCTGTACATCGGCGCCATGATGTACGACTCCAACCCCGATGGCATCCTCGCCTACCAGCTGCAGCGTGATGCCGGACTGGGCACCGATGACCGCTTCATGTGGATCATCAGCACATTCGATGACAACCGGACCGGTTATTTCTTTGAGACCAATCCCGCCGGCCTGCTCGGTGACGGCCTTATCGAGGGTGGGGGTGGATTCAACAAGCGCTGGGACGGCCTCTGGAACATCAGGACGGCAATCCACTCCGATGGTTGGTCCGCGGAAATACGTATCCCCTTTTCAACGCTCAACTTCGATCCCTCGCTGGAAGCCTGGGGGATCAATTTCCAACGCACCATACGGCGCCACAACGAAGAGATCCTCTGGAATGGCTGGCGTCGCACCGAAGGGCTGTTCCGTCCGGTCCATACCGGGCAGTTGCGCGGCCTGAGCGGCATCAACCAGGGCCTGGGCCTGGAGCTCCAGCCGTTCATCAATGCCTCGACCAACCGGGGCCCGGCCGCTGGTGCGGGCGTAGGTGATGAAGCCAAGGCAGGCATTGATATCACCTATTCACTGACGCCATCCCTGCGCGGGGCACTGACAATCAACACGGATTTTGCTGAGGTGGAGGTCGATAGCCGCCAGGTGAATCTCACCCGTTTTCCGCTGCGCTTTCCGGAGCAGCGGGAGTT
>PWQG01000096.1 GCA_003556835.1 Gammaproteobacteria bacterium | reverse complement strand
CGGTAGTAATGCCAACCGCAGGTCCAGGCGCTCCTGGGCGTCCGCGAGTTTCCGGCTATCGGATTCAAAGAGCGGAACGCCCAGCAGGGTGGCCACCTCGAAATACAGGCCGAGGGCGGTGGCCGGATTGCCGTTCTCGATGCCCCGGATCGTCGAGCGTGACACGCCGGCCCGTTCCGCCAACTCGGCTTCGCTCCAGCGGTGTTCCTTGCGGGCAAGCTGTATCTGCGACGCCAGGAGTCGGATCGCTTGCAGAGTTCGGTTGGAGTAGGTGCGTGGTATTTTGGACATGGTGGCCGCTTTGGGATGACTGGTTTCGACCTTCAGGCTACGACAAGGCTTGGGGTTTTTCAAAACAAAAGTATGTTTTAATGATCATAAGAGTATTATAAGTATAGTAAAAAATATATATAGTGAGGAGGGGATGGGGGCATCGACACGATGCGTTCATTAGCGGCTATCTGCCATATCGCGATGAGGCGTCACAGGCGAGCAGATCCGCAGGCTCCCGATCATTATCTGATCTCGGTGGAGCGAAAGCTTGATGCTGTACGCAATCAACGTATAATTATCTGCATGGAACTGGTCTTTACGGAAGCGCCACCATTCACCCGAATGTTGGCGGACTACCTCACGGATGAGGCATACCGGGAACTGCAGGCCGCGTTGCTGGGAAACCCCGAGTTCGGTGATGTGGTTCCCGGGACGGGCGGCTTCCGCAAGGTGCGCTGGCAGGATTCGCGCCGCGGCAAGGGGAAACGGGGAGGCCTGAGGGTGATCTATTATTACCTGACTGCCGATCACCAGATCTGGTTCTTTACGCTGTATGACAAGGGCGAGGTTGCAGATTTGAGTGTTGAGGAAAAGCGGTTTCTTAAACAGGCGATTCAGAAAGAGCTGGCCGCCAGGAGACGTATCCAATGAACAAGAAACGAAAGCTGTTTGATGAATTGATGGAAGGGGTGGATGCCATGCGCTCACAGCGCGAGGGCAAGATCACGCTGCGCACCCATGACATTGAAGCACTGCCTCCGCTTGAGATCAGCTCCGATGCCATTCGGGAGACGCGCGAGAGATTGCAGGTATCCCGTGCGGTATTCGCCCGCCACCTCCGGGTCTCGACCCGCACGCTCGAAAACTGGGAGCAGGGTCGCGCCAGACCCAATGCCCAGGCGGCGGCCCTGATTCTGATGGTTCGTCAGTACCCGGATACCCTTGAGAAGCTGCACTCGTTGACCAGTGATGCGGCGTGAGAGCCGCGATTGTGGCTGGATTCAGGTGGCTGCACCGCGGATAATCGGTGATGACTGAACCGGTTTGGAGGGAATCAGACCATGACAGAAGACGAAATCCTGCGCCTTGTCGCCAGCGGCGAAGACAGCCGCCACCAGTTCAAATCCGACCCTTACCGAGCATGCCAGTCAGATTCTGCCGTACCGGGGCATGGGGAGCGGCATACCGCGAGCACTCGAAGTCTGGTCCCGGATCGATCTGGTGGATGATCCGGCGGGCAACCAGTTCAGTGCTGTCGTGTGGCGGCCGGAGGCGGAATGGGGTGTTACCGGGGAAGTCACCCCACCAGTCACCCCATCAGTGGAACAATTACTGGTGATGCTGGCTGAAGAAGGGCCACTGTCGAGTGCGGACTTGAGAGAGCGCCTGCAACTCAAGGATCGCACCCACTTTCGTGAGCACTACACGGCGCCAGCCCTGGAGCAAGGGCTGATTGAATACACCATTCCGGACAAGCCCAATAGCCGTTTGCAAAGGTACCGCTTGACGGCTGCAGGCAAGACCCGTGTTCAGAAGGGTATGGAGTAGGTAGCTTGTAAGTATTACTTATCAGTTCAACAGAAGAGGGCGCTGTTACCCGCGAGCCGCGCACGGTGCCCATTCGGAGGGGCTTGTCTGGATGCCGGGACATCCACCATTTTTATTGCCAAGGGCAGCCCTGTCGCTATGATTCTGCAATGACTACCCCCCCCCACGCCTCTCAGCAATGCGCACCCTGGGGGGTTACTGTTTTCTGGGGTGGTGAAAGGAGCGCAAGGCAACGATCCGGTATTTGCGGATGTTTCGTCAGGAGGGCTGTAGTATCTAAGCCAGAGCGCTCGAACATTGCCCGGAGGCGGCGGCTACCAATCTGGAAGCCATTAGATCGGATGAATCAGCTGGTCAACCTATGACCAGCCTCGATAGCTTGGGTGGCATCAATAGCCTATGTAATTGAATTGAAAGAAGAACATCATTACATTACTGATGAGTTTTACAAAAACTACCCTGCAGAGAACAACGGCCGCAAATACTCCGCCGTATGCGAAGTCTTCCGCCGGCTGACAACCTCCGGCGCCCCCCGCGCAATCACCCGTCCACCAGCATCACCACCCTCAGGCCCCATATCAATCACCCAGTCCGCCTCGGCAATCACATCCAGATTGTGCTCGATCACGATCACACTGTTCCCCGCATCCACCAGCCGGTGCAGCACGCGTAGCAGCTTCTCCACATCCGCCATGTGCAGGCCGACCGTGGGTTCATCCAGGATGTAGAGCTTGTGTGACGGCGTACCGCGCTGCAGGTGCTCCGGCTTGGCCTTGGCCAGCTCGGTGACCAGCTTAATGCGCTGCGCCTCGCCGCCGCTCAGGGTGGGGCTCTGCTGGCCCAGGGTCAGGTAGCCCAGGCCGATGTCCTGCATCAGGCGCAGCGGGTGGTGGACCGAGGGGATGGGCTCGAAGAATTCCACCGCTTCGTTGACGTCCATGGCCAGCACCTCGCCGATGTGCTTGCCCTTGTATTCCACGGCCAGGGTGTCGCGGTTGAAGCGCCAGCCGTTGCACTGGTCGCAGGGAACGCGCACGTCCGGCAGGAAGTTCATCTCGACCTTCTGCATGCCGTTGCCGCCGCAGGCTTCGCAGCGTCCGCCGGCGACATTGAAGGAGAAGCGACCCGGTTTCCAGGCACGCAGCCGGGCGTCCGGGGTGTCGGCAAAGAGCTTGCGGATGGTGTCGAAGATGCCGATGTAGCTGGCCGGGCAGGAGCGCGGCGTCTTGCCGATCGGAGTCTGGTCCACCTGCAGGATGCTGCGGATCGAGTCCCAGCCCTCGATGCGCTCGCAGCCCTGCCAGTGGGAGGCTTTTACGGCCGGGGCCTTGCCACGCTTGCGGGCATTGTCGATGACCACCGGGCGCAGGTTGTCATAGAGCACGCTACGGATCAGGGTGCTCTTGCCACTGCCGCTGACTCCACTGACCACGACCAGTTGCCGTAGCGGAATATCCAGCGTCAGGTCGCGCAGATTGTTCATGCTGGCATTGACGATCTTCAGGGATTCGTCCGGTATCAGCCGGCGCAGTTCCCCGTCGCGCAGGTCCGGCAGGGGATGACGCATCGGATTGGCCAGGAAACGTCCCGTCAGGGACTTTTTGTTGCGCTTCAGGGCCGCCAGGCTGCCGGTGGCGACGATATGGCCGCCATTGACACCGGCGCCGGGTCCCACATCAATCAGGTGGTCGGCCTCCGCCATGGTGGCGTCGTCATGTTCCACGACGATCACCGTGTTGCCCCGCTGTTGCAGTTGCCGCAGGGTGCGGATCAGGCGCTGGTTGTCCCGTGCATGCAGGCCGATGGTCGGTTCGTCCAGGATGTAGCAGACGCCCTGCAGGTTGGAGCCGAGCTG
>PWQG01000090.1 GCA_003556835.1 Gammaproteobacteria bacterium | reverse complement strand
GCCACACGGTAGATTGCCGGAATCTGCAATGACTGTCTGCGAAGACTCTATGCAATGACATGGGGGGCCTGTTTCGGCCCCGGCATGGCGAGGTTGTGCTATCAAGACCCTGTTCATAAAAGGTGTGTCCCTTGAATACCGGATCGCCGCGGTGGTGGCCCTGTCGGTCGCTTTCATGTTCGTGGACAGTCGCTATGATTTCCTTGATCGGCTCCGTTTCGGGCTTGCCTACGTCGTGACCCCTGTGTACTGGTTGGCGGATACGCCCACCCGTGTTTCTCTCTGGATGGACGACGTGTTCGTATCGCATCGGGACCTGATCGAGGAGAACGATGAGCTGCGACAGCAATTGCTTTTCGCCCAGCGCGAATTGCAGTTGCTGGCCAGCCTGGCGCGGGAGAACAGTCTGCTGCGTGAGCTGCAGGAAGCATCCCAGGCGATCCAGGCAGAGGTCATGACCGCCGAGATCATCAATGTCTCCAATGATCCGGGTTCCCGGCGCGTGCTGATCAATCGTGGCGCACATCATGATGTGGAATTGGGACAGGCGGTGCTTGATGCCCATGGGCTGATGGGACAGGTGATTGAAGTCCTCCCCTTTACCAGTTGGGTCCTGTTGATCACTGATCCGCGCCATGGCACCCCGGTCCAGGTCAACCGGAACGGAGAACGGGCGATTGCCCGGGGCAGTCGCAGTTTTTCTGGACTGGAGCTGGAATTTGTTCCCGATACCGCGGACATCATGGAAGGGGACCTGCTGGTCAGCTCCGGACTCGGGCAACGATTCCCCAAAGGATATCCGGTGGCCGAGGTGAGCGAAGTCCGACATGATCCGGGACAGCCCTTTGCCGCCATCATGGCCCGACCCCTGGCGCAGCTGGACCGGACCCGGCACGTCATGCTGGTATCCCAGGAGCCGGTGATGTTGCTGCCCCTGGGGCCTGCACTGGAGTTGGCTGAGGAGAGTCGCTGATGGAGCAGCGAGCCAACGCCATCTGGGTCATTGTATTGAGCCTGCTCGTGGCCTATCTGCTTGCCGTGGTGCCATTCCCGGACTGGGCCATGGATTATCGACCCGAGTGGGTGGCCATGGCCCTGATCTACTGGGCCATGGCTTTGCCGCATCGGGTGGGTATTGGCAGCGCATGGTTTGCCGGTCTTTTCATCGATATCCTCGAAGGCAGCCTGCTGGGTTTGAACGCCATGTCTCTGGCTATTGTGGTATACATCACGTTGAGCCTGCACCAACGTCTGCGAATGTTCTCTGCCTTGCAGCAGAGTGCCATGGTTCTTGCGCTCGTGGGCCTGCACATGTTGCTGGTGCACTGGATACGGATCGGCACCGGGCAATCCGAGCCGAGATCCCTGTTGTTCCTTCTCGGCGCCTTGTCCAGTGCGTTCATCTGGCCCTGGATCTTCCTCGCCCTGCGGTACCTGCGGCGTGCCTTTGACGTGCGCTGACCAGCCCCGTTACTGTTGTATAATCACCACCTGTAACGATTTCAATCCAGCCACGCCCGAGCGCGGGAGTATGCATGAATCCACCAGCCCAGGCCCTGTTGTTGGCGTCGGCCTCGCCCCGTCGGCGTGAATTGCTGGCGCAGATTGGAGTGTTGCATCGTGTAGAGAAACACTGGGTCGACGAACGGCGCCACGATGCTGAGGCGCCCGAGGCGTATGTGCAGCGCCTGGCCCGGGAGAAGGCCCGGGATGTGGCCGGTCGTCATCCCGGAGCAGTGGTGCTTGGCGCTGATACCGTGGTCATACGAGCCGGAAGGATTCTGGGCAAGCCACATAATCAGACGGATGCCCGACAGATGCTGCTCAGCCTCTCGGGGACGTGGCACCAGGTCGCCTCGGCGGTCACATTGCGGCAGGATCAGCGTGAAAAGACCGCTCTGTCGCTCAGTGAAGTCCAGTTCCGGGAGCTCACCGAGGCGGAAATCCGGGCCTACTGGAGCAGTGGAGAGCCCCGGGACAAGGCAGGTGCCTATGCCATCCAGGGCCTGGGAGCGCTTTTCGTGCAGCAATTACGGGGTAGTTATTCAGGTGTCATGGGCTTGCCGATCTACGAAACCGCCGCACTGCTGCAGGCCTTTGCTGTTCCCACCGCATTGGATCTGGAGAGCGTCAGCGCATGAGTGAAGAAATCCTGATCAATGCCACGCCCATGGAAGTGCGACTTGCGCTGATCGAAAACGGTCTGTTGCAGGAGCTCTACGTCGAGCGCAGCAACAAGAAAGGTCACGTTGGTGACATTTACCTGGGCAAGGTGATCCGGGTCATGCCGGGTATGGAAGCGGCTTTTGTGGATATCGGTCTGGAGCGGGCCGCATTCATCCACAGTTCGGCCATTGCCGCCATTGCGGCGGATGGATTTGAAGTTCGTGAGGAGGGCGTCCCGGCACCGGTGCAGAGCCTTTTACGCGAGGGTCAGATGCTGGTGGTCCAGGTGGCCAAGGATCCCATCGGCAGCAAGGGCGCCAGGCTCACCACCCAGCTGACGCTGCCGTCACGCAATCTTGTCTACCTGCCCCGAAACCGCCATGTCGGCATTTCCCAGCGACTGGAAGATCCGGCCGAGCGCGTGCGCTTGCTGGCCCTTTTGCAGAGCTGCCTGGAGCGTGAGGGCGCCGAGGAGGATGGTGGTTTCATCATACGCACGGCCGCGGACGGGATGGGTGAAGCGGAGCTGCAGGAGGACATCCGTTTCCTGCGCAAGCTCTGGAAAGCGGTCGAGCGCCGTATGGCTGGCGAGAAGGTGGTGCGCGTTCTCTACAGTGAGCTGCCCCTGTATTTGCGGGCCATCAGGGATCTCACCACAACACAGGTGGAGCGCATCCGCGTGGATGACAAGCGGGTCTGCCAGGAGATTGCCGATTTCATGAGCGATTTCATCCCTGAGCCACGACCGGTACTTGAGTATTATCAGGGCGAGCGACCGATCTTCGATCTGCAGGGAGTGGATGACGAAATCGTCAAGGCGCTGGGCCGGCAGGTCAAGCTTAAATCCGGCGGTGACCTGATCATCGATCAGACCGAGGCCATGACCACCATTGACGTCAATACCGGTGCCTACCTCGGCAGTCGCAATCAGGCCGAAACCATTCTCAAGACCAATCTCGAAGCGGCTTCGGCCATTGCGCGGCAACTGAGGGTGCGTAATCTCGGTGGCATCATAATCATCGATTTCATTGATATGCAGGATCCCGAGCATCAGCGGCAACTGTTGCGTACCTTCGGCAAGGCCCTGGAGAAAGATCATGCCCGGACCATGATTTCCGGTCTTTCCGAGCTCGGGCTGGTGGAGATGACACGCAAACGCACCCGCGAAAGTCTGGGGCAGTTGCTCTGCAGTCCCTGTCCGGTGTGCGAGGGCAGGGGGCGTCTGAAGACGCCGGAGAGCATCTGCTACGAGATTTTTCGCGAAATCCTGCGAGTCGCCCGTGTGTATGAAAATGATATGTTGCTCGTCATGGCTTCGCAGCAGGTGGTGGACCGCCTGTTGGATGAAGAGTCGAGTACCCTGGCTGATCTGGAAGAGCTGGTGGGCAAGACCATCAAACTCGAAGTGGAACCCATGTATACTCAGGAACAATACGATGTCGTATTGTTTTGACAGGTCTCAATGACGTATCCCTTCAATCGGCGCTTTCTCAAGCATGTGCGTCTGCTGGCTCT
>PWQG01000192.1 GCA_003556835.1 Gammaproteobacteria bacterium | reverse complement strand
TGTCCGGCCTACTGGGTCCGGCCATTGCCCACGACCTGGTGACACGCTTCATTCCCCATCAGGCAGAACAGGACAGCAACACCACGGATGTCGCTGCCATCGAAAGCCGGATTGAAGCCTACCGCAGCAACCTTTCGGGTATGGCAGCCGATCTTGATCATCTGCGACGTTATCATCGCCAGATCCTCATGGATCTGCCGATTGGTGTCTGCAGCCTCGGTGGAGAGCAGAAGATCGTGATGTGGAACCGGGCGATGGAACAGATGACCGGCATCGGTCAATCCCGTGCTGCCGGATTGACGCTTGAACAGCTGGAGCCCCCGTGGAGCCGGTTGATCCGCGACTTTCTCGACAGTGATCGGATGCATGAGCACAAGACTTCGGTCCAACTGGAAGGAAACCGACGGGTATTCAGTCTGCAAAAATCGAGCATCGACCAGGACAACATCAGCCAGATGGCGCAGGACGGCACCATCATCCTGCTTGAGGACCTCACCGATACCGAACTCCTGGAAGAGGAGCTGGCCCACAGCGAGCGGCTGGCCTCCATTGGTCGATTGGCCGCCGGCGTGGCGCATGAAATTGGCAATCCGATCACCGGCATCGCCTGTCTCGCCCAGAACATCCGCGATGAAGCCGAGCATGAGGAACTGCGTCTCATGGCCAGGCAGATCATTGAACAGACGGACCGCACCTCCCGGATCGTCCAGTCACTGGTCAATTTCGCCCACAGTGGCAGCCACCGAACCGAACGCATCCATGAACCCGTGATGATCCGCGAATGTGTCAGCGAGGCCCTCACCCTGGTGTCACTGAGCAAAAAAGAGCCCGATGTGCGGTTCGAGGCCCTATGCGAAGGTGACCACCGTATACTGGGCGACTCACAGGCACTGCTCCAGGTTCTGGTCAACCTGCTCAACAACGCCCGCGATGCGAGCCTGGATGGCAGCCGGATCCGTATTGGCTGCGAGCGCGCTGGAGCCCGCGTGGAGATCAGCATCACCGATCAGGGCAGCGGTATTCCCGAAAGCATCAAGGATCGTATTTTCGAGCCGTTTTTCACCACCAAGGAGCCCGGAGAAGGCACGGGGCTGGGCCTTTCGCTGGTCTACAGCATTATTGAGAATCTGGATGGACATATTGATATAATGGATGCTGTGAGCGGGGCGGAAAACCCCGGGACAAAAGTAATCCTGAGCTTTCCCTGTTATGATGAGAGTTCACTTCAGTGAGCTGGCGACGGGGACGGACCATGATACCGATCGCCTGTACCGCTCACGAACGGGACAGATTTTCTTGAGTGAAGCGATGACAGTTTCTGACAGAGTCCTCGTCGTTGAAGACGAAGAGATCATCCGTAAAGCGTTACGACGCCTGCTGGAGCGGCACCAGTACGAGGTCAGCGAAGCGGGATCCGTGCGGGAAGCCCTGGACCTGTTGCAGAACGGGGCCTTCGACATCGTCATCAGCGATCTTCGCCTGCCGGGAGCCCCTGGCACAGACCTGATCGGTCAAACCGACACGCCCGTATTGATCATGACCAGTTACTCCAGCCTGCGCTCTGCAGTCGACTCCATGAAAATGGGCGCGATTGACTACATTCCCAAGCCTTTCGAGCACCAGGAAATGCTGCAGACGGTAGCCCGGGTCATTGACGAGCACCGGAAAAAGCCGGAGCCGAGCCCTGCGCCAACCGGTAATGAGCCAAAAATCGCGAGGCAAAGGCCGGACAACCCTGATGACGCCATCCCCGGAATGGTCGGCAGCTGCCCACAGATGCAGGAACTGTTCCGCCGCATCCGTAAAGTGGCCCAGACCAGCTCTACGGTCCTTATCAATGGCGAATCCGGCACCGGCAAGGAACTGGTAGCCCAGGCCATCCATCGATTGAGCGACCGCCATGACAAGGAAATGATCTCGGTGAACTGCGCGGCCATTCCGGAAAACCTGATCGAATCCGAGCTGTTTGGCCATGAGAAAGGCGCTTTCACCGGCGCAAGCAACACCCGCACAGGCCTGGTGGAAGCGGCCAACGACAGCACCCTGTTCCTGGACGAAATCGGCGAACTGCCACTGGAAGCGCAGGCCCGACTGCTGCGCGTACTGCAAGAGAACGAAATCCGCAAGGTCGGCTCGGTCCAGTCACGCAAGGTGGACGTGCGGCTGCTTGCGGCCACACACCGGGATCTCAAGCAACTGGTGCTGGATGGCGAGTTCCGCGAAGATCTCTACTACCGCATCAACGTCATGACCCTGCTGATCCCACCCCTGCGGGAACGGGGCAATGACATCATGCAACTGGCCGATGCCATCCTGGAACGCACCTGCAGGCGCCTGAAGTCTCCTCAGCTCAGCTTCTCCAACGAAGCCACCCAGGCCATTACCTCGCATACCTGGCCGGGCAATGTGCGGGAGCTGGAAAACGCCATCGAACGCGCCGTCGTGCTCACCGAAAGTGAAACCATTGAAGCCGACCTTCTGGCCCTGGACAGCCAGCAAAAAGGAGTTTCCGCGGAACTCAGCGGCGAAGGCGGCATCAGGCAGGACAATGAAGCCACGGAAGAGCTTTCTCTGGAAGACTATTTCCAGAAGTTCGTGCTGGAACACCAAGACCAGATGAACGAAACCCAGCTGGCGAAAAAGCTGGGTATCAGCCGCAAATGCCTCTGGGAGCGTCGTCAACGCTTCGGTCTGCCGCGCAAAAAGAAGCGCGCCTGAGCACAGCCAGAAGTGTTACTGCTACCCATCTACACACCCAATCAGGGTTTATCGGTAACACTCCACCTGATTCCATCGAATCATTCATTGGCTAACATTCAGTAAGTCGTTGTTTTTCTGCATCATTACAAATATGGCACGGTCCGTGCTTTGTATCAGGGCACAACAATAAAAATAACCATAAAAGCAATAAGAAAAACCAAAAACCAGGCCACAACAAAAACAACAGGCTTGCTGATTACTGAATATAATAATAATAAATGACAGGAGTTCAGATTTTTTTGGTGGTACAGCATTGATACCCGTCTGGAAAAACTGTTTGCTGATGCCGGATAGGCATCGTGAAAAACAAAAATAATAAAAACTTGATTACCTTCCTTGCGGGGGGGTGCCATTGCCCCCCAGAGCATTTCCCTCTGCTAATTCCCTCGACTTCAGTGTATGATTCTGCCTTGATTTCTGCGGCGAAACGTTGTTTCCTGCATATCGGATCAAGGATACGGACATTGACTGCTTCATGTTGAAAAAATTGACCAAGGCCCTGTTTGCCAGGGTAACCAGTAATGGCAAAGCTTCCCGTGCTGAAAAGGTGACGGCAGCAGATATCAGGACCGACGGCCCCCCTATCCCGGATGACCTGCTGGCGCTCGATATTGACCCGGAGGTCAGTGTTGTTCCCCGGGCCGAGCATGGCATCTCCCGACGGCAGATCTCTCCCAATGCCCTGAAAGTCCTGTACCGCCTGAACGATGCCGGTTTCCAGTCCTTTCTCGTTGGTGGTGGAGTACGTGACCTGCTGCTCGGTGGCGACCCCAAGGATTTCGACGTCTCGACCGATGCCACGCCCGAAGAGGTACGGGATCTGTTCCGTAACAGCCGCATCATCGGTCGCCGCTTCAAAATCGTCCATATCCGTTTTGGACGTGAAATCATCGAAGTGACCACATTCCGCGCCCATCACCAGCCCGAAGCGGGCCAGGCCACCGGCGGCCGCAGCATCCGTGACCTGGATTCGGCCCGCTCGGAAAGTGGCATGATCCTGCGCGACAATGTGTACGGCGGCATCAATGAAGACGCCTTGCGACGTGATTTCACGATCAATGCCCTGTATTACACCACCCGTGGATTTGTCGTACTGGACTTTGCCAACGGACGTCGCGACCTCGAACAAAAGCAGATACGCATCATCGGTGATCCGGAAACGCGCTACCGTGAGGACCCGGTCCGATTGCTGCGGGCCATCCGGTTTTCCGCCAAACTGGACTTCGATATCGAAGAGCACACCCGCCAGCCCCTGGATGACCTGGCCGATCTGTTGGAGTCGGTGTCCCCTGCTCGTCTGTTCGATGAAACCCTGAAACTGCTGGCCAATGGCCGCGCCGAGCAGACGTTCGAACTACTCTGTCAATACCGCACCGGAGAATACCTGTTCGGCACCACGCTGGAAGCCATCAGGGGCCGGGATGACCCCGCCAGCCGCCTGGTGAGGCTGGCCATGCGCAACACCGATCGTCGCCTGCAACAGGGCAAGTCCATCACCCCGGCCTTTTTCTATGCTGCACTGCTTTGGCCCCCGCTACTGCGGGAACTTGAGGCACTTGGAGTGCAGGGGCGCCCAACACAACCGGTGTTTCACGAGGCCGCCAATACGGTCGTCAGCCGACAGCTGGAGCAGACCGCCATTCCTCGCCGTTTCACCAGCATGATGCGCGAGATCTGGGACCTGCAATGGCGCCTCCAGGCCAACACCCGGCGCCGTGTGGAATATGCCATCGCCCATACACGTTTCCGCGCGGCCTATGATTTCCTGTTACTGCGGGAAGAGGCAGGCGAGGACCTCGGTGGATTGGGACAATGGTGGACGGATTTCCAGAACACCGACCATGCGGGGCAGGAAACGATGCTGCAGGCACTTGCGCCAGCAAAAAAACCTCGCCGCAAACGCAAGAAAAAACGCCGAAAACCCTCGGATAGCAGTGATGACTGAGGCCATGGACAATAGCGAGCGAAGTGTCCCGGATGCACCCTCACCGCCCCACCTGATCGCAGTGGAAGGCCCCATAGGGGTGGGCAAGACCAGTCTGGCCCGCCGCCTGGCCGACAGCTTCAATTACGATATCCTGCTGGAAAAACCGGAAGAGAATCCATTCCTGGAGCGCTTTTACAGCAATCCGCGCCAGCATGCCCTGGCCACACAGCTGTTTTTCCTGTTCCAGCGTTCCCGCCAGATCAGCGAACTGCGACAGGACGACCTGTTCCGACCGGTCCGGGTGACCGACTTCCTTATCGAGAAGGACCACCTGTTTGCCCGCCAGAACCTGGACGTGGATGAATTCCGCCTGTATGAACAGGTCTATGCACACCTGACTCTGGACACACCGCGCCCGGATCTGGTGATCTACTTGCAGGCACCCACGCCGGTGTTGTTAAATCGGATACGAAAGCGGGGAATCGCTGCGGAGCAACAGATCGAGGCCGATTACCTGGAGCGGCTCAACGCTGCCTATACCGAGTTTTTTCACTATTACGAGCAATCCCCGCTATTGATCGTCAACAGCGCCGATATCGACCTGGTGAACAATGAGGACGACTACCGGCAGTTGCTGGAACAGATCCTGTCCGCACCCCAGGGCACGCATTATTTCAATCCCGGCCCACGACTGATATGAGTGCATGACACAATGAGCACACAGAACACCCGCAAGGCCATCACGCTGAGCACACTCAAGCGTATTCGCGAAAAAGGCGAACGCTTTGCCTGCCTGACTGCATATGACGCCTGTTTTGCGGGGCTGCTGGATGACGCCGGGGTCGAGGTCATCCTCGTCGGTGATTCACTGGGCATGGTCCTGCAGGGCCACGATAACACTTTGCCGGTGACCATGGATGACATGGTCTATCACGTGGAATGCGTGAAACGGGGCAACCGGACCGCATTCCTCATGGCCGATATGCCGTTCATGAGTTACTCCTCGGAAAAGGAAACCTTGGAAAACGCCGCCGCCCTGATGCGCGCCGGCGCGGAAATGGTCAAGCTCGAAGGCGGCGCCTGGTTGGCCAGCTCCACCCGTTTGCTGGCCGAACGCGGCATTCCGGTCTGTGTGCACATGGGCTTGACGCCGCAATCCATCAATCGTATTGGCGGTTACCTGGTGCAGGGCCGCGACGACAGACAGGCGAAAAACATGCTGGATGAAGCCAGGTTGCTGCAGGAAGCGGGAGCCAACATCCTGCTGCTGGAGTGCGTACCTGCGGATCTGGGTCGTCGCATAACCGAGGCACTGGAAATCCCGGTGATCGGCATTGGCGCGGGTCCGGACACCACCGGTCAGGTGCTGGTTCTGCATGACCTGCTGGGGATTTCCCCGATCTCCCCCAAGTTCGTAAAGAATTTCCTCGCTGAAACCGGATCCATTCCGGAGGCCATTCGGGCCTATGTCGATGCGGTCAGGACAGGTCAGTTCCCGGCACCGGAGCACTGTTTCAACTGATGGATACACTGCATAGCATTACGCAATTACGCTTGGCGCTGGACCCGGTCCGCCGCAGCAGTCAGCGCATTGCCGTGGTACCCACCATGGGCAACCTGCATGAGGGACATCTGTCCCTGGTGGAAAAAGCCCTGGAACGGGCCGAGCTGGTAGTGGCCACGATTTTTGTCAACCCCATGCAATTCGGCGCCAATGAGGATCTGGACAATTATCCGCGCACCCTGTCCGAGGATCAGGAAAAACTCCAGGCCGCTGGCTGTCATCTGTTGTTCGCGCCCAATACGCGGGAAATCTACCCCGAAGGACTGGACGGCCACTCGGTGGTCCACGTGCCGGTGATTTCCGAGCTGCATTGCGGCGCCAGCCGCGCTGGTCATTTCGACGGGGTCACTACGGTGGTGTGCAAGCTGCTCAATATTGTTCAACCTGATATTGCGGTATTCGGCCTCAAGGATTACCAGCAATTCCAGGTGGTCCGAAAAATGATCGACGATCTCTGCCTGGCCGTCGAGCTGATCGGGGTCGAAACCCGGCGCGACAGCAACGGTCTGGCACTGAGCTCGCGCAACGGTTATCTTGACGATATCGAAAAGGATCGTGCGACGCGGATTTATGGAATTCTGCGCGAAATCCGCTCGGCCATCGAGGCCGGGCACCACGACTATCGCAAGCTGGAAGCGGATGCGCGGACCCGTCTGGCCGAGTCCGGACTGACTCCGGATTACTTTGCCATCTGTAATGCACAGACCCTGCAACCGGCCAACAGGAACGACGACGAATTGATCATTCTGACCGCAGCCTGGGTGAAACAGACCCGCCTGATAGACAACATCCGGGTATCGCTGCGCGGCAATCAACCTACAGGAGACGTCCATGTCCATCAGTAGAACCTACCCTGTCAGAGAATCCCTTGCAGCGCACAGTCTTGTGGACCGGAGCGCCTACGAGCGCATGTATCGTGAATCGATCGAGAAGCCGTTCACCTTCTGGGCGGAACAGGCCGAGCATTTCCTGGACTGGTACGAACCGTGGACCGAAGTCTACGAAGGTGACTTCGCCAAAGCCGATGTCTACTGGTTCACCGGAGGCAAACTCAATGTCTGTCACAACTGCGTGGACCGGCACCTGCCTCAGCGGGCCGAGCAGACAGCATTGATCTGGGAAGGCGACAACCCCTCCGACAGCCGTCACATCAATTATGCCGAGCTGCATGAACACGTCTGTCAGTTTGCCAACATCCTCAAGGATCGTGGGGTGAAAAAAGGCGACCGCATCTGTATCTACATGCCCATGATCCCCGAAGCGGTTTATGCCATGCTGGCCAGCGCCCGTATCGGTGCGATCCATTCCGTGGTCTTCGGCGGCTTTTCTCCGGAGTCGATCAAGGATCGAATCCTCGACTCGGACTGCCGCACGGTGATCACGGCCAATGAGGGCATCCGGGGCGGCAAGATCATCCCCCTGAAGGAGAATGTGGACAAGGCCTTGCAGTCCTGCCCGGACGTCAGCACGGTACTGGTGGTCAAGCGTACCGGTGCCGAGGTGGACTGGGAGGAAGGCCGCGACATCTGGTATCACGAAGCCCTGCAGGAGGTCGACACCAATTGCCCGCCCGAGGTGATGGACTCCGAAGACCCCCTGTTCATCCTCTACACTTCAGGCTCCACAGGCAAACCCAAGGGCGTGATGCACACCACTGGCGGCTACCTGCTCGGTGCCGCCATGACCCACAAGTATGTGTTTGATTACCATGAAGGCGAAGTCTTCTGGTGTTCGGCCGACGTGGGCTGGATCACCGGCCACACCTACATCGTCTACGGGCCTCTGGCAAATGGCGCCACATCGCTTCTTTTCGAGGGAGTACCCACCTACCCGGATGTTTCCCGATTCTGGCAGGTGGTCGACAAGCACAAGGTGAACATTTTCTACACCGCGCCCACCGCAATACGCGCTCTGATGGGAGCCGGTGACGAGGCGGTAAAATCCACCTCCCGCAAATCCCTGCGCCTGCTTGGCAGCGTCGGTGAGCCGATCAATCCCGAAGCCTGGCAGTGGTACTATGACGTGGTTGGCGAGGGACGTTGCCCCATCGTCGACACCTGGTGGCAGACCGAAACCGGTTGCGCCATGATCACACCCCTGCCCGGCGCGACCGATCTCAAACCCGGCTCCGCCACCCTGCCCTTCTTTGGCGTGGAACCGAAGCTGCTCGACGCCGACGGCAATGAAATCACCGGAGCCGGCAAGGGCAACCTGGTCATCACCAGCAGCTGGCCCAGCCAGATCCGCAGCGTATACGGTGATCATCAACGCTGTATCGACACCTACTTCAAAGCCTACCCGGGCTATTACTTCACCGGCGACAACGCCATGCGTGATGAAGACGGCTATTACTGGATCATCGGACGAGTGGATGACGTCATCAACGTCTCCGGGCACCGCCTTGGCACAGCCGAAATCGAGAGTGCCCTGGTGCTGCACCCGAAAGTGGCCGAAGCCGCTGTGGTCGGATACCCGCACCCGGTCAAGGGCCAATCGATCTACGCCTTTGTCACCCTGATGGCCCGGGATCACGAATCCGACGAGCTACGCAAGGAACTGATCGCTTTTGTGGCCGAGGAAATCGGCTCCTTCGCCAAACCTGAACTGCTGCAGTTCACACCGGGTGTACCCAAGACTCGCTCCGGCAAGATCATGCGCCGGATACTGCGCAAGATCGCCGCCAATGAGCTGGATAACCTGGGCGACACCACGACCCTGGCCGACCCGGACGTGGTTGAGGAACTCATCGAACATCGCATCAATCGTTAGAAGTCTCTGAGTGAGGCTCCATAGGAAACAGGACATGCAGGATATTGTCATAGTAGCCGCCGGGCGCAGCCCCATCGGCACCTTCCAGGGAGACCTGGCCTCATTGCCCGCCACCGAACTCGGCGCACAGCTCATACGGGGTCTGATGGAGAAAAGCGGGCTGTCCCCGGCACAGGTCAACGAAGTGATTCTGGGTCAGGTACTGACGGCCGGCTGCGGCCAGAACACGGCCCGCCAGGCAGGCATCAATGGCGGTCTCGGCATCGAGACCCCGGCAATGACCATCAACAAGGTCTGCGGTTCCGGCCTGAAGGCTGTGCACCTGGCCTCCCAGGCCATCCTGGCCGGGGACGCTGACATGATCCTGGCCGGCGGCATGGAAAGCATGAGCCAGTCGGCGCATGTGCTTCCCGGCTCGCGCACTGGCCAGAAAATGGGTCACTGGCAGGCCCTGGACACGATGCTGCACGACGGCCTCTGGGATGCCTTCAATCAGTATCATATGGGCATCACCGCGGAGAATCTGGCGGAAAAGTACGGTATCACTCGCGAAGAACAGGATACATTCGCCGCCCGCTCGCAACAGAAAGCGGCGGCTGCCATGGAAGCCGGGCGATTCGCAGACGAAATCATTCCAGTGAGCGTACCCCAACGCAAGGGGGAGCCGCTGATCGTGGACCGTGATCAGGGACCGCGCGCGGGTACAACAGCCGATACACTGGCCAATCTGCGTCCGGCCTTTCGCAAGGACGGCAGTGTCACCGCCGGCAACGCTTCGGGCATCAATGACGGGGCCGCTGCTGTACTGGTCTGCAGCGCAAGCAAAGCGGAAGAACTGGGCCTCACCCCACTGGTCCGGGTGCGCGCCTGGGCCAATGCAGGAGTGGATCCCAAAATCATGGGCATTGGCCCGGTTTCCGCCAGCCAACGATGCCTGGCCCGCGCTGACTGGAGCCTGGACGAACTGGACCTGATCGAAGCCAATGAAGCCTTCGCCGCCCAGGCCATCGCCGTCAATCGGGAAATGCAGTGGGACGAAGAGCGGGTCAACGTCAATGGTGGCGCCATCGCCCTCGGGCACCCTATTGGCGCTTCCGGCTGCCGCGTGCTGGTGACGCTGATTCACGAACTGATCCGCAGGGATCTCAAACGCGGATTGGCCACTCTCTGTATTGGTGGCGGCCAGGGTGTCGCCATAGCCATCGAACGCTGATCAAGCCGCGTTCTCCTCCGCCAGCAGCTCGCTGACCGCCTGATGCTGGCTGAGAAATATCCGGCCACTGAGCTCTGCCGGCAAATGTGTACCCTCAAGGGCATCCATCACCGGCCCCTTGACCTCGGAAAGGTGCAGCCTGATCTCCATTTCCAGAAGGCGGCGGTTGAGTGTCTCCAGTGACTCCAGCGCACTCAGGTCAATTTCATTGACTGCACTGCACATCAGAATCACATGCCGCAATTGGGGGCGGGCACTCACTTCCCGATAGATCAGATCCTCCAGGTAACGGGTATTGGCGAAGTACAGGCTCTCGTCGATCCGCAGGGACAGGATTTCCTCGTGGGTGACCACCTCATGACGATTGATGTTGCGGAAATGCTCGGTGCCCGGCACCTCACCCACAATGGCCACATGAGGCCGGGACGTTTTATAGAGGTGGACCAGGATGGAAACCAGGATACCACTGGCCACCCCGTACTCGACCCCGGCCAGCAGGGTGATGACGATGGTGCTCAGCACCGCGAGGAAATCGGCTCGGGAATAATCCCAGGCCTTGCGCACGATGCTGAAATCGACCAGGGCCCAGACCGCGACAATGATGGTCGCGGCCAGCGTGGCCCGGGGCAGGAAGGCGAGCAACGGCATCAGGAAAAAGGTTGCTGCGGCAATCAGTACAGCCGCATAAAAGCCAGCTGCGGGGGTCGCGGCGCCTGCATCAAAATTCACCACGGATCGGGCGAAGCCACCGGTAACGGGAAAACCGCCGGTGAACGAACCAGCAATATTGGCACTGCCCAGACCAATCAACTCCTGGTTCGGATCAATGCGCTGCCGGCGCTTGGCGGCCAGCCCCTGGGCCACGGAAACCGACTCCACAAAGCCGATGATCGCGATCAGAGCCGCCGAACCCAGCAGGGCCAGCCAGATTTCGAGGGAGAAATCAGGACGCGTGAGCCCTGGCAGCCCGGCAGGGACTTCCCCGGTCAATGACACGCCCGCCTCCCCCAGGTCCAGCGCCCAGGCCAGCAGGATGGTGACGGCCACCGCTACAATCGGACTCACCCGCGACAGTATGATTGCGAGCCGCTTCGCCAGACCCATCTGCATCAGGATGCGGGCCAGGTGGCGACGTGCCCAGAGCAGATACAGCATCACACCGACACCGATCAGCAGGGTCGGCCAGTTGAAACTGCTCAACGACTCCCCTATCGAAGCGACCAGCGACGGCAGCAGCACGAGCAGGTTTTCACCATGAGCGCTGACACCGAACACATGTTGCAGCTGACTCAAAGCAATGATCAGGGCCGAAGCAGTAATGAATCCTGCAATGACGGGATGGGACAGGAAATTGGCAAGGAACCCGAGCCGCAGAAAGCCCAGTAGCAACAGGATCAGCCCCGACATCAGGGCAAGCGTCATGGCTGCCGTGACATAGGCTTCTACCGAGGGTAGATCAAGCCTGCCAAGGGCCGCTGCCGTCATCAGCGAGAGCACGGCCACCGGCCCCACCGACAGGGTGCGGCTACTGCCAAAGAAGGTGTACACCATCAGTGGCACAATACTGGCATACAGGCCCACTTCCGGTGGCAATCCCGCCAGCATGGCATAAGCCAGCGACTGCGGGATCAGCATGATCATGACGATCACGGCAGCCAGGGAATCATCAGCAAACTGGCGCCGGCCATAGCCCGGCGCCCAGTCCAGAATGGGAAGGAAGGCTTTGATTCCCTGCATGGCCTGCATCTACCTCCAGTCTGAAAGCGCCCTGGTCAAGGGGGACAGGTGGTTCACTAGGAGTTCTTTTCCAGCCAGCGGACTACGGGAGCCAGGTCGTAACCGGCACGCTCGCCGGCCGCCAGGATTTCCTCGTGTGGCATGCCGTGAATCCCTTCAGCCAGAGCCCAGAGCTGGATGGAGCGGGTTCCGGTCCGGCAATAGGCCAGCATCGGACGTGGTAACTCCTCCAGCGCCGCAGACATGGCCGCGATATCAGCCGGCGTCAATTGTCCGGACACAACCGGTACTTCGCGGAAGTCCAGCCCACTCTTCTCGGCACCAGCCTGGATTTCAGCCGCAGTAGGCTGACCTTCCGCCTCGCCGTCCGGCCGGTTGCAGATGATCGTCTTGAACCCCTCGTCGGCCAGTCGGGTCACATCATCCGCTTCGATCTGTTCAGTGACGGAGAATCCGTCAACTACCTGTTTCACATTCATGCTAACTCCATTGCTTCCGGGTCTGTTTTCCGGCCATGCAGCCTACACTATATCCGTATTGTATTGAAATTGCCTTGTCACAGCGCAATATCATTTGAGGAGACTCTGAATGGGATTGTGGTCAACCGGGCAAAAAAATGCCCGGAGAATCTCCGGGCACAATACCGCCTTATGGAATCTTGATACCTTTCCTGCGAGACAGGGACCGACCAAGCGGCCGATCCGACTTGTATCTCAGAGGTTCCTTAGTTGTGCATACGCTGGTAATCCGGATATGGTTCAAACGCAGCGGGAAGGCCCGGAATTACCGGGTGATTCAGTCTGGTGAAATACAGAGCAGCAGCGGTCGGTATCAGCCTGGCGGCCTGAGCAGGCGCACGGAGGGTTGGCTGCCGATCTCAATGCTGCCCCGCAGGCGCGGCTCATCCAGGGCATCACGGATCAATGTGAACATCCAGCGACCCTGATCATCATTGGGTGCAGTCACCAGAACAAACAGCTCATCCCGGCTTTCAGCCAGTTCCCCGGCAATGGCCAGTAACTGCTCTCGCGCCGCATCACTGCGGTTGGCAACGCTGCGACCTTCCAGGGTGTGCACGCTGTATGTCCGCTCGCGCTCAGTCTGCAACACCGCGCGCCCCTGGTCCAGCACCGAGTGATCGGCATTGATCCGCTCGCCACGACGAAGAAACAGTTCCGCATTTTCGAACTGGCCCTGACGCGATGCGGTTTCAGCCAGCTGGGCATATCGATTCACGATGTCCTGCAAGCCCTCCAGGGCCAGCTCATTGTCCGGCTCCAGGGCAAGCACCCGGCTGAAATAATGATGAGCGCTGGAGGCGGAGGGGGTCAGCAGACGATCATCCTGCAAGGCCCGCAACCCATCGTAGAGCCAATCGGCAATCATCCGCCGATAGCGCTCCTCAGCATCGAGTGCCGGCCGCACCAGCGGGGGCTCGGTCTCCGGCTCGACGGGTACCGCAGGTGTTTCCGGAGGCTGATCGGGTGCCGGGGCGGACTCGCAGGCCACCATGAACAAGGAGAGTGATACCACTACGAGGCCGGCACGACAGTGGTTACAGAATCCGCGCCGACACATCCAGACAAACATTAAAGCTACTCCATGACGCAATTTCCATCAATTCACTATGTCACTGAATGCGGTGAATCGCAATTGATCGCCCGGTCGCACCGCGGTATGCGGTGGTATGACCGCCAGCCCGTCACTGAGTGAGAGTGAACTGAGGACCCCTGAACTTTGACTCGAAAAAGGCTGCAATACGGTGCCCTCATCGCCATGCTGCAACTGCACCCGCAGGTACTCCTCACGCTGGCCCGAGACGGATCGGGAAAATCCGGCAGGCAGACGCATCCAGTGTGGCAGACAGTCTGCCACACCACTCATACGCAACAGACAGGGTCGCACCAACAGCAGGAATGTTACAAAGGCAGATACCGGATTGCCAGGAAGGGCGAACAGCGGGCGGTCGGACAGCCGACCATAGGCAAAGGGCTTGCCGGGTTTCAGCGCCAGCTTCCAGAGACGCAACTGTCCCCGTGACTCGATTGCGGCGCGCATGTGATCCTCTTCCCCGGCCGAGACACCACCGCTGGTCACTATGCAGTCCGCCTGACCCGCAGCCTGCGCCAGGGCCTGTTCCGTCGACAGCCTATCGTCCGGCACCACATCGCCGTCCAGGCATTCCATGCCCAGCGAATGGA
>PWQG01000188.1 GCA_003556835.1 Gammaproteobacteria bacterium | reverse complement strand
CTATGTACGGCGATCGGTGGCCAACAATCTCAACGACATTGGCAAGGACCATCCGAAGCTGTTGACCGATACTGCCCGTCGTTGGGCTCGCAATGCCAGCAACCAGCGGCACTGGATCATCCGCCACGCCCTGCGCTCGGCCGTCAAGCGGGGCGACCCGGAAGCCCTGGAGGTACTCGGTTACGGGGAAGCGCCGTCGGTGACCATCGGCAAGATTCGTATTGACCCGTCAGAGGCACGCGAGGGCGACCGGCTGCGGGTGGAGATCGACCTGCACAACGGCGGCAAACGGACACAGGCCCTGCTCGCTGATCTTCGTGTACATTATGTGAAAGCCAATGGCAGCAAGGCCCCCAAGGTGTTCAAGATGAAGACCCTCGACCTGGCGCCGGGGGAGTCGGCCACCGTGGGCAAGACCCTGTCCCTGGCACCCATGACCACACGGCGTCACTACCCGGGGCGGCACGATCTGGAGCTGCTGCTCAATGGACATAGCTTCCCCGTCGGGCATTTCCAGTTCCGGGATTGATCGCAGTCAACGGTCGGTTCCGTGAGGGGGTTTATGCTGGAGCCTACATAGTCGCAACAATCACATATGGAGGGGCGCGGGATGAAAATCCGATCAGCGATAGTCCTGTCAGCGATTCTGGGGATTATCCTCGTAACGCTTTCCGGTCCGGGACCAGCACGCGCCCAACCAAGCGAGGGCTCAGCAGTGATCTATGAGATCATTGTTACCGCGCCCCGGCAGGCAGTGCGTGAAACACGTCGGCCACTCGCCGGCGGGGCCGAGGTCTCGATGAGTTATTCAGTAGGATTTGCGGATCTGGACCTGACACGGAGCGATGACCGGACCGAGCTGGAAGAGCGTGTCCGGGAAGCCGCCGAGGAGATCTGCGAATTACTCGTCGAACGCTATTCCGACAGACGACGTGGTCCCGAAAGGCGCCGCAGTACCGAAGCCTGCACTAGTGAGGCATTGCGTGATGCATTGACACAGGTGGAAGCGGCGGTTGCCGCCTTTTCGCCAGACGGATCGGATCAGTAGTCTTTATTGCACACACTGATCCGCGGTGACAACCCGATTGCGCCCGGCATCCTTGGCCGCGTACAGGGCCTTGTCCACCCGCGCCTCGAGCTGCTCCAGTGATTCGCCCTCTTGTATGGTGGCCACGCCCAGGCTTATGGTCACGGTACCCACGACTCCGAAGGGAGTACGCTCGACCTCCTGCCGTATTCGCTCTGCCAGGGCCGCCGCACCTTCCATCTCCGTATGCGTGGCCAGCACCAGAAACTCTTCACCGCCCCAGCGACCCTGCGAGTCGGCATCCCGAAGCACATGGTTCACCCGGCGCGTCAGCTCACACAGCACTTCATCGCCGGCCTGATGACCGAAACGGTCATTGACCCGCTTGAAACGATCGATATCCAGCATGACCAGCGAGAATGGTGTTCCATACCGATCATACTCATACCGCGCCTGTTCCAGCAATTCACGGAGCTTGCCACGATTATACAACCCGGTGAGCGGATCATGTGTGGCCAGATGCGTCAGCTCCTGCTCCATGGCCTTGCGCCGGGAAATATTGAGCCCCACGCCCAGTAAATAATTCTCGCCATCAAGCACAACGCGATAGCCGCGCAGATAATAGGGTATGGCCTCCCCCGAAGCTCCGATCAGGTGGGTCTCCGCAGTGGCACTGCCCTCCTCGAACACCTGCTGCATTTTTTCACGGATGGAGGCCCGCTCTTCCGGAATGATCAGATCTACAGGATCCAGAGTCTCGAAATCCTTCGTAGCGTGACCAGTGACCTCCTCCAGATGCCGGTTCCAGCGGACATAACGCCCCTGCGCATCAAGCAGATAGAGAACTCCCGGCAAGCTGCGCAGCAAAGCATCGCTGAATGCGGTTTCCTGGCGCAACTGCTCTTCCAGTGCCCGCCAGGAAGAAATATCCCGCATGATGGTCGAATAACGTCGCACCTGCCCACATGCATCCCGATGGGCGATCACGATCTGGGAAACGGGAATGGAGCGCCCGTTCCGATCCAGCAATTCGCTCTCTCCCTGCCAGGCGCCCTTATGCTCAGCGGCAGGCATGGCCTCCTGGCGCATCAGCCGGAGCACCCAATCGGGATGGACAGCCTCCATGACAGCATCCAGCTCTTTATGGTCTTCACCGATCTCACGTCTCAAAGCGGCATTCAGGTAGATGACCCCGCCCGCCGGATCCACCATACCCACAAAATCCGGGGTTGCCTCCAGGATTTCCAGGACCTGCGCCCGCTCCTGCTCGACACGGCGGCGCTCGGTCACATCGTGGATGATGGAATGCAGATAGCGTTTGCCATCGAGCAACACCGGGCCCGAGTAGACTTCGACATTCCGGATCCCGCCATTGGCCAGTCGATGCCGGAATTCAAAATAGCGACGCTCTTCGTGGAGAGCCTTTTCCCTCTCCGCCGCAACCTCGGCTTCGGATAACAGGTTGATGTCCTGGATACGTTGTTCGCGAATGGCCTCCAGCGTATAACCATAAAAATCCAGGGCGGCCGCATTGGCATCGGCGATAGCGCCGGTTTCCGGGTCAATAAGCAGCTTGGGCGCGGTGTTACGGCTGAACATTTCCGCATAGATCTGCTCGGCGTCCTGCTTCCAGCGTGCGCTCTCGGCCTGTTCTGCCTGCAAACTGGCACGGGCCTCCTCCAGAGCAGCTTCCAGTGCCTTGAGACGCTCTGTCTCAGCCTTGTCTCTGTCTATACCCATCCGCCTCTCTCTATGACATCTATGACTGCCGCGAACTTCTTTTGACTGCCGCATGGGCCCGAAGCCCAACAATGCATGAATGGGAAGTATACAGACCTGGCAACCCTGATGCCCGCAAACGGGTGATCTGTTTCTTGATCAAAAACGAATACAACAGCCCATCCGGCATCGCCCGGGCAAAAAACAAACCGACAGAAAAGCTGGCAGCCCGCTCAATGACCGATACCCTCTCCCTGGATGCGTTTGAACGCATCGCCCTTGGACAACGCGCCTTCACTCTCTCCGAAACGCAATGGACGTCCACCCACAAGACCCACGATTACCTGCTTGAGCAGATTGCCCGGCGCCTGCTGAGTCTCTCGCGCGGCTATTCCGGCGCCAGCCCCGCACTGGTGCAGCGACTGATGGACTGCCTGAACGAGGATTTTGTCCCCGAGATCCCTTCGCAGGGTACGGTGGGCGCCAGTGGCGACCTGACACCCCTGGCTCATCTGGCGCGGGCACTCAGCGGCGGCGGACGGGTGCGCCTGAAAGGCGGCCACTGGCAGCCAGCCGAAACAGCACACCAGGAGCTGGGCTGGCAGCCCCTGCAACTTGCCGGCAAGGATGCCATCGCACTGGTCAACGGCACCGCACTGGTGGCCGAGCTGCGCAGTGATGCCATCCCGGCTTCGATCCAGTCGATTCCCACCAATGCCGACAATCAGGATATTGTGCCACTGGGCACGATTGCCGCGCGCAAGGCTGCTTCGGCGCTGGATATCCTGCAGAAACTGCTCGCCATTGAGGCCATGGTGCTGAGCCAGGCCATGGATATAGAAGGCGCAGACGGTTTCAGTAAAAGTAGCCGGCAACTGCAGGCATGGGTTCGTCGGTCCGTGAGCCGCCTGGAAGGCGACCGGCCGCTTGCTGAGGACATCGAAGCCCTGGCCG
>PWQG01000033.1 GCA_003556835.1 Gammaproteobacteria bacterium | reverse complement strand
GGGTGGGGGTGGCTTTTCCGGGCAGCGCAACGTACGCCCTTGTCGGCTCATCGGGTAACGGGGGCTCCCGGGTGCCGACCGAATAACAGAATCGCGGCTTCAAGGGAATGAACCGCAAGGAGCCGTTCAGCAGGAATCGAGTTCGACTAATACGCTGCTCGCTTCCGCGCTTTGCTGCCCGGAAAAGCCACCCCCACCCACCTTCTGGAAGGGTTGGAGGTTTTTCTACCACATCTCAGAATGGGTGGTGCCGGGCGTGAGTGGGCAGAAGGCGGCCCGGCGGCAAGCACGGAGACAACCGCCCCCTCAGCAACCTCATGGAACGATCGACACCCGCAGATCGACGGGCATCACAAGCCTGATTTGGTTGGCACCAGAGCGCCCCCTACCTTAAAGTTGGCGACTCGGCCGTTGGCCGCCTGCCGCCCGCTCACGCCCGGTACCACCCGTACCTGATCCCAAACTCCTGGTGAACCGAAAATTCAGTCCTGATCGACTGATTGAACAAAGCACTAGTCGTAGTCGATCCGGTAGCCGATGAGTGTAATGTTGCCATTGGCCGACTAGGCTTTGATGCGATCGTGGCCGATATTTCCGGGTGCCAGGAAGAACGGCTGGTTGACGAAATGATCCTCAATATTTCCGTCGGTTTCCTCGAGATCAAAATCAATCCTGCACAGTGGGCCAGAGTCGGTTTCCACCCAGCACAACAGCGTTCCCCATAGGTACTGGCCGCTCCCAGCCAAATTCGCACCCAAATTCACGGAATAGCCAGCATCCCCATCTGGTTCCCATGCCCCCCCAAAGCTGACTGGCAACATTGCATAGATCCAGCCAAGCCCCAACTGTCTCCTGAACACGAAAGCCCAACTCTCCTTGGGCGCAAGTGAGGATGGTGGCTTCTTTTGTTTATCGATAGCAGGGGAAGGAAATCGAAATTCGGAAAATGGCTGAAACAGCGGCGGAGTCATGGGAGTCGCATAAGCCATGGGAATGATGCGCTGAACCGCACCCCCATCGACCGAGAATCGAGCATGGTTCCGCCACGGAACCTCCATGGTCAGAGTGCCGACGGATTCCACATCCTCGAAAGGCTGGTAGGGACAGTTCAGACAGGCCCCGCCGGTAAAGCGCAGCAAGTCGGTCTCCAGTACCCAGCGGGCATCGTTGTCTTCATCCTCATTGACCTGCAGATCGTCGGTGAACATCAGCCACTCGGGGCGCCCATCCTCGTCGTAGAGGTAGTAATAGCCGGCAACGATGCCGTCCTGCACCTCCAGAGTGAAGCCGCTGCCAGACTGGTCCGGGTTGAACCAGATGCCCGGGGCGGGGTACTGCATCAGCTCGGAGAACTCAGGGCAGTTCTGGCACGGTAGCTCGGGACCGTCAAGCCCATCCGCGAAAGCGAACGACAGCGACAGCCATCCTGTAGTCAGGATCAATCCGAATCTGAAAAAGCTCATTTTCCCACCTCCACTGCTTATTAGTTGCACGGCAACGGTCCTTGATAGTAATAAATATTCACGGTATTACTGAAGTTACCGCAACCGCTGCCATTGCAGGCACGAACCTTCACGCTCCAGCCACCGTCAGACTGCGGCACATTGAAGAACATGGAAGTTCCGGTGCCGTGGTATACGCGCTCCCAGCCCTGAGTGGAGGGCTTGTTCACGAATAACTGGAAAACCTCCGAGTTGGCTGGTGAAGTCCACTGGACAGTATTCAGGCCGTAGCAGTATTCGGGATAATCGGTCAGGGTCGGTGATGGCGGTGCGGAATGAGGGTAGTTCAAACCCCAGGTCGCAGCGACTGGCATGGTGGTGTCGAAGGCCTGCGCATTGAAGGCGTCGCTATCTCCAGTTGGCTTTTGGTCATATGTTTTGTTGGGGTTGGACCACATCGGAAGCCGGACACAGCTTTGATTCGATGGGTCGCTGCCTTCAAACTCACAGACGTCAGGAGTTTGATAGCCCCCCATCATGGTTTGCCATTGCGCGCTACCTGAGTAGTTTGGTTCCAGGAAACCGCGGGCATTGGCTGGTGCATTCGGAATCGGATTTGGATGCTGATTAGCCGTAATTTCATGCCCACTCCCCAGCAGATGGCCGATCTCATGAAGTGCGGTAAGGTCGTTCAACGCGAACTGGTCGGTAATCACAGCAAAAGGAACGGGGACATTCATGTCATGGGAGCCAAGTATGGCGCCACCAATACGTCCACAGTCAGTCGACACCAGTAAAACAGCGATATCCGCGTAAACCGCATCCATTTGATTCGATATCTGCGAAAACTCATGGACCGCGCTGCTCATTTTTCCCAGAAGGTGATTCGCGTGTAGGTGGTGAATCGGGCAGCAACCACAGTATTGCGACCAGTCAGAATCGTCAGCGGTCTTTATCCTGGCATTCGCGCTGATATAGTTCTTGGGCTCGATACCACTCGAGTAGGTCGTGGAGTTCATCTCCGCAACGATGGTATCGATCATCGAGTCAATACCGCCTACAGCATTGTTTGCAACCTCAGGTGTGTAGTAGAACACTGCCCGCACATTTCCATTGTCGTGAGTGGAGAGGATGGCGGGATCAGACGAACGAGACGGCACGATGGCACGGGCCTCGTCCTTGTGCCCATCGGATTCGCCAACGCACTCGTATGCTGGCAGGCGACGCTTGTCAATTACTTGCAGGTGAGCCTGACGATCCTGGATTTGTTCATCGATCAGGTACAGTCTGGAGCCATGGTGAATGCGGGCAAGCACATGGTCGGTGGCATGATTCAGCGTGATTGTTGCAGCATGGCCGTGTTCACCGTCAAGGTACCCGAAGTAGGTGACTACATTGGGAGAAACGTGGTGAACCTCCCTGATTTCAAGCTGAACCAGCCGAGCCTGCTCGGGAAGCTCCATCCATAGCGGCTCTGGGAGATGGATCCAGGCTCTTGAATCGTCCCGGCCGGTTTCACTCCAAAGGTCCACGTATTCGTAGGGAACCTGCAGTTGATCCGGATCGAACCAGACCTGCCAGGTGCCGACCCTTGCCTCAGCGAGTGCCGAAGAGGTGTCCTCTTCCGGCTCCTGATCAACTCGCTCGGGCAATGCGATCAAGGCAGACTCGGCATCACTTTCTATCGCCAGTGAAGCGTCCGCAATGATGGGGGGGGGTACGAGCACGAGGGCTATTGCAAGCCCGATCCATCGAATCATGGTCTGATCCACTTTTCCAACGCCTGGAAACACGGTACAGACGCCCGACATGGGTTGTCAAGCGGTCGCCTTCAGGTGGCCCTTCGGCGTTCTTTCACCACCTATCAGAACGGGTGGTGCCGGGCGTGAGCGGGCAGAAGGCGGCCCGGCGGCGGACACCGGGACAACCGCATTCTCAGTTTTGCCAGGCCTGGATCGGAACTGGCTATCGGCAAGCAGCACCAGGCTGATCTTGCCGGCACCAAAGCGCCCTCTAACTCAAAGCCGGCGAATCCGGCCGTTGGCCGCCTTCTGCCCGCTCACGCCCGGTACTGCCCGTTCCCGCACCCTCAATCCAGGTCAGCCGGATAGGCACCGTCTTCGCCGTGGACTTCGCGCCCCGACACCGGCGGATTGAACACGCAGACCATGCGCATGTGGGAACCCTTGTTGGCGCGCAGGATGTGCTTGTCGTGCTGGTCGAGCGCGTAGATGGTGAAGGCTTCGAGCGGGTAGACCTTGCCGTC
>PWQG01000414.1 GCA_003556835.1 Gammaproteobacteria bacterium | reverse complement strand
CAGGCCGATGACAAACACCGGCTGGGCCCGCAGGAAGGCGGAGCCGAACAGGGACAGGCGGTCAAACCAGCCATTGGCACGGATGGCGGCATAGATGCCGATGGGCAGCGCGATCAGTGCCGCGATCAGGATGGCCACGCCGGCCAATAGCAGGGTGTACTCCATCAGATGCCCGACTTCGCGGGTCACCGGCAGGCCACTGACCATGGACTCGCCCAGATTGAAGCGCAGCAGATCCCAGAGCCAGTTCAGATACTGGAGCAATACCGGCTGGTCCAGACCCAGCTCAAGAGCCACGGCCTCGGCCGCCGCCAGGTTGACGTGGTCGTAGCCGTAGCGGCCGGCGGCAATACGGAAGGCCATGTCGCCGGGCAGCAGGCGCATGATGATGAAGCTCACCGTGCCCACACTCCAGACCACAAAAACGGCCTGCACCAGTCTTCTCAGGATCAGTGACATCATGGTTGGCGGAAACTCATTTCGGAGATACGGTAATTGCGTTCATAGGGGTCGAAGCGGAAGCCCTGCACCCGCTCGGCAATGGCGGTCTGCTGGGTGTAGAAGGTGACCGGTATCACCGGCATCTCCTCGACCAGGATTCGGGCGATGCGCTGGGCCTGTTCACGATAACGCCCCTCATCGGTCTCGGCGGGCATCTGCTGCAGAAGCTGCGCGACTTCGCGGTTCTGCCAGCCCATGGCGCCCCACTCGCCACTGCCACCGTCCCCGTAGTCGGCAATCATCACTCCGAGGGGATCAGCGATATTGGCATAATTGCGCGCCACCAGGGCGGTCTCCAGTGTGCCTTCGATATGTCGGCGGGGGATGTCGCTGGAATTGCCAACGGTGACATTCAGCTCGATTCCGATGGCCCGCCACTGCGCCTGGATGGCCGTAGCCAGCACGATCAATTCCGGGCGATCGGCATAGGTGACCATATTGAGCTGGAAGCGTTCACCAGCCCGTCGCAGGATGCCATCAGGCCCCGGCAGCCAGCCCAGGCCGGTCAACAGGCGCCGCGCCTCATTCAGGTCCTGCTCCAAGGGGGGCAGGTCATCCACATGCCAGTCCGCCAGCGAAGGCGGCACCAACTGGTTGGCTTCCGAACCGGGGACCCGTATCACCCGCCCGGCAATGCCACGTCGGTCCAGGGCAAGGCTCATGGCGACCCGGGCATCCGATTCGGCCATGAAGGAATGACCGGAATTGAGTTTTATCTGCACCGTGCGGGGAATGGTGTCGGAATGAACATGGACATGATCCTGGCGCTGCAGCAGGTCGAGGCTGGCCGGATCCAGCGTGTAGATGATGTCGGTCTGCCCGGCCATCACCTGGAGCGCACGACTCTCGGCGCGGTGACCGGTCAGATAGACGGCATTGGGGATGATGGCATTCTCGCCCCAGTAGTCGTCAAAACGGCTGACCTCGATCTTGTGTGGCGGGTCGAAACCGGAAACCTGATAGGGTCCGGTGCCATACATCCAGGTGACAGCCGCCTCCTGCGTGTACGAAGCCGGTGACAGGATCACACTGGTGAAATGGGCCATGATGGCGCCGAGTGGGCGGTAGGGTTCTTCCAGCACGACCGTGACCCGCTGCGGGCCTTCAGCGCGGAACCCGCGAATGGGCGCGGCGTTGATGGCACCGGGTTTTTGCAGGGCCATCTCCAGGGCATTGACCACCGCATCGGCATCCATGAGGCTGCCGTCATGGAAACGCACGCCTTCACGCAGCGTGAAGGTCCAGCTCAGGGCATCGTCGGCCATTCGCCAGTCCGTGGCCAGACCCGGCAGCAGTTGTCCTTCATCATCCACCTCAAGCAGACTTTCGGCCACCTGCATACGCGTGTAGACAAAACCGTCCCGCGCCGGGTCCTGGCTGGTGAACTCGAAGGGGCCGCCGAGGGCCAGGATGTCGGGATCCTGGTTGGGCGTGCAGGCACTGATTCCCAGGACCAGTGCCAGAGCACACAGGTAGAAACGGATGCCGGGTCGGTTATAAGCTATCGTCAACAAACTGCGTGACTCCTGCTTCAGAAACGGATGGCCAGGGCGACGTCGAAGGAACGCCCGCTACCGGGCGAGTGCAGATTATCCCCCGTGAACCAGATGTCATGCCAGACGTACTCGTAATGGCGGTCGAACAGATTGTTGACCCGGAAACTCAGGTCGCCCCAATCCATGCCATAGAGCAGGGTCAGGTCACTCAGGGCATAAGCACCATAGCGCCCGCGATCATTGGCCGTGTTCAGTTCGTAATCACCCTGGAAACTGGTGAAAAGGGTAGCGGTCCAGTCGCCGTATTCGTATTCCAGCCCCAGCGAGGCGGTATAGCCCGGCACATGGTTCAGGTCATTGCCCCGGATCGATTCATTGAGCGGCCCGGGATTGGACAGCAGGGCTTTCTGCAGGGTGTAACTGCCCCAGACGGTGAAATGCTCACTGGCCCACCAGTTGGCCGTCAGCTCCCAGCCCCGGCGATGGGTGGTGCCCACATTCTCGAAATCGCCAGATCCGTCAGCGCGCGAGACCAGTTCATCCGAAGCGTATTGTCCCCAGCGCGACAGGCGCAGGGCCACGGTATCCGCCGGATAATAACTGGCGCCCAGATCCCAACCGTCATTGACCGACACATCCACGGACCGACCAGCACCATAGGCTCCGGCACCGACGCCGGCCTGGAAACTGCGCCCGGCATTGGCGAACAGGTCCAATTGCGGGTTGACCGTGTAGATGGCGCTGAACTTGGGTTGCCAGATGCTGCCGTAGTCATTCATGTCCCGGTCTGCGCCGCTGAACACATCCCGGAAGTCCCCGCGCAGGCGGTCGACCCGCAGACTGCTGACCAGGCGCAGATCCGGCGTGACGTCTTCCTGCCACTGCAGGTAGCTACCATAACTGTCGTAATCAAAACGATGGTCGCGCAACACAGGGCCGGTGCGGCTGCGCTCGACGCTGGCAAAGCGCTGGTGTGTATTGTCCTGGGCTTCGTAATTGAGGCCCCAACTGACCAGGGTTTCGGCACGTGGGCGCCAGCTCAGTGTGGAAACAAGACCACTCTGGCGCTCATCTTCATAACGTTCCTGCTGATCATGCGCCGCCGTGAAACGCACCCAACGTTGACGCTCGAAATTCTGCACCCAGGCACGCAGGTTCCAGACCAGCTGCCCTGTCAATGCATAATCCAGATGGGCACTGAGGTGGACGGTTTCCTTGTCCCCGCCGTCCGTGTCGGAGAAGTCATAGGAACGACGCGGTGCGGCACGGGCATCCTCATAGCTGAGATATCCGGGCGCATCGGCCGAGAATTCGAAATAGCGGGCAATCAGGCCCAGCGAAAGGCGCTCATCATGCTCATAGAACCACTTGCCCGACACCGTGGTTTTGTCCAGGGCCGCATTATCGCGGTACCCGTCCGTGTCACGATGGCCGAGAAAATAGTGCTGGGTCCAGTTGCCGGTTTCGAATCCGGCATAGGCCTGGGCCTCGCGGGTGCCAAAGCTCCCGCCGAGCAGCTCCACCTCACGGGCGATGTCACGCCGGCTGGTCATGTTGATATTGCCGGCGATATTGAGCAGGCCATAGCGCGGGTCATTGGTGCCCTTGACCACTTCGATATGGTCCAGCTCCATGGGGAACAGGGCATCCATTTCCGGCATGCCGACGTGCAGATTGGAGGGGATGCCATCGATCAACAGCTTGGTGCTGGGGATCTCGCCCTCGGCATTGTAGCCACGAATGCCGATATCGGCGGAGATGATGCCCTGGTTAAAGCGCGAGAAATTGACCCCGGGGACTTTCTTGAACAGGTCCATGGTGAGGTTGACGTGTTCATTGCGCAGCTGATCACGGTTGATCAGATCCACCGATCCGGGGATCTCGGCCCGGTTGCCACGTCCGCTGTCGGTGACCACAATCTCGGTCAGCTCACCGATGACAAAACGTGTGCCCTGATCGCCGTTGTCACTCTGTGCCAGCGCAGGCGGCATGCCCGTCATGGCAATCAGGCAGGCAAAACCCGTGTAGTTCGCGAGCAGTTTCATGCGGTTCCCCGGTACGTCCTCAAGCACATTTCGAGGACGCGAGCGTACAGGAGGACAGCCGAGAATACCTCTCTTAACGGTTAAGCTTCACGTTAATGAATCGCCGCAGCCCTTGCATGGAGAGGGCTGTAGGCGTCAATCGGACTTTCGGGCCGCGCTGGGCTTGCGCCGCTTGCCCTTGTCCTTGCGGTCGGCCTCATCGCGCTTGCGGACTTTCGGCGGCTTGGTCTTCTTGCCGGCCCCGGGCTTTTTTGCAGCGCCAGCCTTGGCGAACTTGCCGGGCCCCGCCTTGGACTTCTTCGGGCCGGGCTTTTTCTTGCGGTCCGTCTTGCCGGCGGGCGATTTGCCGGGTGGACGGGACTCCCACTCGGCATCGTCGCTCGCAGGTCCTGAGTCGGGCGCGAGCTTCGCCGGGCGGGGCGTTGTGCGCGGTTGGGGTTTTGCCGCAGCCGCTGCCGGTCTGCGCGATTCGGCGGGGACACTGCCGCCCTTCGCCTTGGCACCGCGCTTGGCACCAGTGCCCAGCAGGCGGTCTTTCTGCAGCAGGGAAGCCATGGCCGCGGCCACCTCGTCCACACTGCACTCCCGCTCCCGGCAGATCTGCTCCACCAGGTTGTGGAAGGTTTCCAGGTCACCCTGCTCGATCACGTCACCCACACTGGCCCGGAACTGCTGGCTGCGCAATGAAGCCAGCTCGTCACGGGTCGGCAGATCCATGGGCAGGATCTTGCGGCGGGTGCTGCGCTCGATCGACTGCAGCAGGCGGCGCTCGCGCGGGGCCACGAACAGGATGGCCTTGCCACTGCGCCCGGCACGGCCGGTGCGACCGATACGGTGCACATAGGCTTCATTGTCGTGCGGAATATCATAATTCATGACATGGCTGATGCGCTCCACGTCCAGGCCGCGAGCGGCCACGTCGGTGGCGACCAGAATATCCAGGGTACCCTGGCGCAACTGCTGTACCGTACGCTGACGCAATTGCTGGTTCATATCCCCGTTCAATGGTGCGGCCGAGAAGCCGCGCGCATTGAGCTTTTCCGCCAGTTCCGCGGTGCTGTTGCGGGTGCGGACAAAGATGATCATGCCATCGAATTCCTCGACCTCCAGCATGCGGGTCAGGGCATCGAGCTTGTTGGTGCCCTGCACCAGCCAGTAGCGCTGCTCGATATCTTCATTGGTGGTCGCTGCCGTGCGGATGCTGATTTCCTGCGGCTCACGCAGGTACTTTTCCGCCACCTGACGGATAGCCGCCGGCATGGTTGCCGAGAACAGAGCGACCTGACGCTCTTTTGGCGTCTTCTGCAGGATTTCCTCAACGTCATCGATGAAGCCCATGCGCAGCATCTCGTCCCCTTCATCGAGCACCAGGGTGCGGATCCGGCCCAGGTCGATGGTGCCACGCCGCAGGTGATCGAGCAGGCGACCCGGGGTGGCCACCACCACATGTACACCACGCTTGAGCGCCTGCAGTTGCCGACCCATGTCCGCGCCGCCGTAGATCGGCAGGACGTGGAAGCCCTTGAGCTGCTGGGCATAGGTCTGGAAGGCTTCGGCCACCTGGATGGCCAGTTCACGAGTCGGGCACAGTACCAGAGCCTGGGTGTGACGCTGGCTGACATCGACATGCGACAGGATGGGCAAGGCAAAGGCTGCGGTCTTGCCGGTGCCCGTCTGGGCCATGCCCACGATATCGCGCCCCGCCAGCAGGGGTGGAATGGTGGCGGCCTGGATTGAAGAGGCAGTTTCGTAACCGACCGCCTTCAATGTGTTGAGTACGAAATCTGGCAGACCGAGATCACTGAAGTTGGATTCATCGGAAGTGGTAGTGGACATAGCGGGGAACCTGCAGGGGGGAGAGTATTCGGGCGGAGGAGTATACGCTCCCTGGACCGATTAGTACAGGAATCAATGACCCACTGTCAGCGCCGATGGCGATGCGTTACTGACGCGGGCCCCGGGTACGGGGCCAATGCCCTGGCCCGTGCTATCGGGCTCTCAGGAAATCCACCACCCTGTCGGGGAAATCGGTGAACACACCGTCCACGTCGGCTTCAAAGTAGAACAGCTCCAGCATGTGCTCGAAGTCTCGCGCATAGGGCGGCACCATGCCTTCGTCGGCACGGAAGGTGTAGGGATGCACTTCCATGCCATGCTGATGGGCCAGCGGAACCAGATCAGTGATGATCAGATTGTCCATGGTGGAATCATCGTCGATGATCAGTGAATAGTGAGGCCCCAGGCCGTCGGCATAGCGGGCGACTTCTTCCACGCCGGCCGGCTCCAGCATCCACTGGTAGGCCGCCCCACCGCCGATCAACTGGATCAGGGGCAGCTCGACGCCTTCGGCCGGAAAGATTTCGTCATGCACACGCCGCAGCTCGTCAAAATCGAAGGTCTGCAGGAAAATCGGGTCGTCCTTGCTGGTATAACCGAAGCGCTTGAGTTCCCGCACCATGGCGGTACTGATGTCCTTGCCATGCTCGCGATGGAAGGCCGGCGACTTGATCTCAGGATAGATGCCGATGTCCTGGCCGGTCGAATGATTCATCCCCTGCACCATCTCGATCTGTTCGGCCAGGGTATGGACCTGGAAGCGCGACTGCCAGAGCGGGAAACGCGAGGGATAGTTGGACACCTGCTCCCCATCCTCATCCAGACGAAACCCTTCGGTCAAACGTAACTGGCGCAGCTCATCCAGATCAAAATCGATCACATAGAAGCTGCCATTCTCCCGGGCGCGCTCGGGGAAGCGCTCGGCGACATCGGTGGTGCGCTCCAGTGTCAGGTCATGCCAGACAATCAGCTGATCGTCCCGGGTCATGATCACATCCTGCTCCATATACTCGGCGCCCATGGCATAGGCCATGGCCACGGCGGGCAGGGTATGCTCCGGCAAATAGGCACTGGCGCCCCGGTGGGCCACCACCACTTTCTGTTCGGCCTCTGCACTTCTGGCCGAGGTATCCGCGGCGAATGCACTTCCACTCATTAGCGTCATCAACAGTACTCCCGCCAACCAGCACTCAAATCGGTTCCGATTCATGATCTCACCCAGTTTCGCAGTAACGCTTCCGAATATACCTGATCCGGATGTCGATTTCATGACAGGCCTGTCAACTGCCCAGGCGGTAGCGCAGCTTCACCACCAGGGTGTCGACTATCCGGTCATCCCAGGCTTCGGTGAACAGATCGGTGAACTCCCCCTGGAAGGTCCGATCCACATTACTGCCGCGGGTGTAGACCACAAACAGGTCGGAAAGCGGCGCGATTTCCCAGCGATAACGCGCCTGGAAACTCAGGCGGCTCACGGTGAAATCGCGGGAAGGCCCTTCCGGCCGCTCCATTCGAGACAGGTAGTCGACCTGTTCCTGATTGATGCGGTAGTGGTTCTCCTCAAAGGCCTTGATGCCGGTCCACTGCATGCTCAGGCGGAACTGCTGGCGCGGGCTGATGAAATAATTGGCCGACACTTCCGGTGCCCATTCCACGGCCTGGAACGAGGCCATATGCGCCCCGCCCTGGTGAATGATCCAGCCATCACGGTCCCGATAGGCCACTTCGCCCTCGAGGGAAAAGCGGTCGTTGGGCCGCCAGTCAACGCCGAAGGTGTAGCGCATATTGCTTCGTCCCAGGTCTTCCTGCGAGCTGTTGATGTCGACATTGACACTGACCGGCCGGGAGCGATCACTGCGCCAGGTGACGTTGCCCGAATACCGCGCGGGAATCTTGTAGCTACCGTTCCCGCGGCTCATGCGGTCATCCACACGCGGCGGGAAATAGCGGAAATTGGTATTGAGCTGCATATTGTTGTGGAATGTAAGGTTCTGGCCGAAGAACAGGCCCAGGCGCACCGGGCGTCCGTCGCCATTCCACTGGTTCACCACGTTCATGCTGCGGGTGCGGTTACGGGCGCGCTCCAGACCGGAGACAGTGCGGCTGTAGCGATAATCCAGCATATAGTGGTCATTGCGCTGCAGGAAGCCGACATCATTGAGATCGATCTGATCATCCATGAAGGTGCCGGTGAAAGAGTGCTGCGTGCCCTGTCGGGGACGAAAGTCCACGTCGAAGATCATGCCCTGCCCGGTGGTGCCATCGACATCGCTGTGCAGAATCTGCCCATCCCCCACCCAGCGTGTGTCCGCCGAGAAATACTGGAAATCGATGCCGTTGACGGTAGCGCTGCGATCGGGGTGGGACAGCCGGGTACCGATCCAGCCAATACCACGGCGGCCACCACGGCTGGTGTCCTCGTACAACAGGCGCCCTACGGCAAAATCACGACCATCGGCCTCCACGGCCACCCGGCTGCCATCAGCGGCCCTGCCCCGGATGCTGGTGTCATCCTCCGACGCCAGCAGCACACCGTAGCGCAAATTGCCTGTCTGGCCTGTAACCTTGCCTGCACCGAGCAACTCGGTGGGCTGGTTACGATCGACGGTATCCACCTGCACCCCTTGCGGGATGTTGAAATCGGCGGCCGCACCAATGCGCCGCGTATTGAGTGCGGTGATCGGCCCGAAGGGACTGCCCTGCGCGCGCGATGTGGGGACAAACACGTCCTGCCCTTCAATGAAGAACGTCCTGCGCTCGGAAAAGAAGGTTTCAAACGCACCCAGGTTGACCACGATATTGTCCGACTCCACGGTACCAAAATCGGGATTCAGCGTGGCAGACAATTGGGTGTTGGCATTGGGACGCCAGAACAGATCGGCCCCCACCCGCATGTCGGTGTCACCGCGAATGCCGTCGCGGGTAACGGAACTGTAGGGGTAGAAGGTGAGCTGCGTCGAAGGACTGATCCCCTCCAGCTGGAATTTCTGGAAGGCGGACAGGTATTCCGGATTGGTTCGTGGCAGTGGCGGCCAGGACCAGTTCTCATTGCGATGCGATACATCACGCTCGAAATATACCCCGATCTGCCGACGGCCATCTGCTGCCGAGGGCAGGGCCATCATCGACCAGGGCAGGAACATCTCCGCCGACCAGCCGTTTTCCAGCTCTTGTGTGTGCGCTTCCCAGGGTCCGTCCCATTCCCGGGCGAATTGTCGCTCAGGCAGGATCGTGCCATCCGAGTAGGTGCCACCCAGATTGATGCGCATGAAGTAGCCGTACAGGCCTTCGCCGGAAGCATCGATGCCAACGAGAAAACCGTCCCTCTGGACAAAGGCGTCACGCGAACTCATGCGCGCGACCAGGGTATCCGGGTCCTGATGATTCATGACCCCGACATAGATGCCATCGTCATCATAGAAAATACGGATTTCGGTGCTCATGGGAGCCGGCTCCAGTGTGTCAGGATCGATGATACGCATATCGTCGATTACCGGCACGCGATCCCAGATCGCCTCGTCCAGATGACCATCGAGTGTGATGGCCTGCCCGCCATCATCGATCCGGGTCATGGTGATGGCCAGGGAATCACCGAGCTGGGCCAGTGCGGGGGCGGAAAAGGAAACCATGGCGAGAATGAAAATGGACGCGCGCAGCGACCTGGTTGCTTGGGAATACAGACGGATCACTGAATACTACCTGCTGGTTCTGATTTGCGGCGGATTATACCAGCTTTACTCCCCCCCATAATCGCTTGAGTGCTCGCTATTACACTTTGCTGCAATCTATGACCACTCTTCCTGTATCAGACATCGTACAGTGGCCACAATGTTCCATAACTTTGCCAGATTCCGCCCTTCTTATTGTCCACTGAAGCTGTTTTAATAGGCACTGACAGCAGAGGATGCAGTATTGCTGATCAGGAGTACCTACATGAGATCTTCACGCCGTCTTGGCAACCCGATTTTTGTCGAAGAGGAATACCACAACTGGAAAGGCAAACGCAGGATGTTCAGCCGCCTGAGCGTATCCGTCATGCTCGCGCTGGCACTGATCGGCCTGATCGTATTGATCACCAGTTGAACTGTCCGCGCTGCGGAAACAGGCCAAACAGCCCGCCAGTGTGAATGAACACGATGTCCTGCATACCCTGAAGCTTGCCCCGGTGCATCTCCTCGAGCATGCCAAGAAACGCTTTGCCGGTGTAGACAGGGTCCAGCAGGATGCCCTCGCTGCGAGCCAGCTCGCGGATCAGTTCAAACACCGGCGCCTCGGCCCGGCCGTAACCCGGGCCGATATAGCCTTCGATGGTCGATATCGGTAAGGCTTGCGGATCAAAACCCTCGGGCAGATGATCCGCATACCGCTTTTGCCAGCGCTGGAAATCCCGCGTGATTTTATTGCGGAAATACGCCTCGTCATCACTCACCGCGATGGCGTGCACCTGGGTGCCCAGCCCATACAGGGCATTACCCGCAATCAGCCCCGCCTGTGTGCCGCCGGAACCGGTGGCACAGACAATGGCGTCAGGTCGCACATTCGCCTCGCGAAAATCGTCGCGCAGCTCCGCGCTGGCCGCCACATAACCCCACAACCCGATCTCGTCACTCGCCCCGATGGGTATGAAAAAAGGGGACTGTCCCCTTTTTGAGAGGTCTTCAGACAGATCGGCGGCGAGCTGTTCGTGGCGGTGGTACTCGTGTTGCGGCAGGTAATGGATAGTGGCGCCAGCCAGATGGTCGAGCAGGAGATTGCCGTCGGGTGTATCGGGGCGTTCGCCGCGCAGGATCAGGTGCACGTCCATACCCAGGCGGGCACCCAGGATGGCGGTGGCGCGGGCATGATTGGACTGCAGGCCACCACAACTGATCAGGGTGTCACAGCCCTGCTGCTGCGCTTCGGCGAGGGTGAATTCAAGTTTGCGGATCTTGTTGCCGGACAGCTCGGTACCGGTCAGTTCATCATGCTTGATCCAGACACGGCTGCCCGCTGGCAGGGCACTGAATCGCTCCAGTGCCCGCAGGGGTGTTGGCAATCTTGCCAGGGAAAGGCGCGGCGGCAGGCGCACAGCGCCACCACCGGCCATATCAGGATGCCGACTGGGGTCGGAACTTTTCACTGTAGAGGAAAAAGTCGGTGAGCACCGCCCGCAGATGGATCGAGGCGTTGAGGTTATCAACCAGCTCCGAACTCATATGCGACTGTGCCAGGGCAAAACGCACGGCGGCAGAGGCCTTGCGGGTGTCTTCGGCAATCACCTGCTCAAAGTCGTCCGCACTGTCCTTGACCGCCTCGTGCACACGTTGCATGGCGTCCAGCATATCCTTCAGCTGTGGCCCGGCATGCGGCGGAGGCATGGACGACTCCTCGTGCGGAGGTCTGCCCTGCGCCGCATAGGCCAACAGGAATTCATAACCGGCTTCCACGACTTCAATGTCATCTTCCTGAATACTACTCACGTTGCTCAGTCTTCCGTTTTCCAGCGATTACTGTCATGGAACTCGTTCTTCTCATCTTCCGAGATCCAACCCTTGATCATGGAGCGCGTATAGAACTGCTTCTCCGGCCGCACCGCAAAATAGATGTGAATGGCGGTGAAGGCAATCAATGCCAGCGTGGCCAAACCGTGCAGCAGGAACATCAGGCCCAGGCCACCCTCATTCTCCACATAGGGTCGATCCCAGAACGGTGTATTGATGTTCATGAACAACACCACACCCGTGATGATCACCGCCAGCACCAACACGGTCATGGCCCAGTGCATGCCCTTCTGCTCGAAGGAGTACTTGCCCGGCTTCAGGCTCTGATCGAACGGCTCCTTGAAGTCGGATGGACCCAGCAGCATGGACTTGAAGTCCTGCCAGAAGCTGGCACGGATGATATGGAAGATCACCACGAAGGTGAGCACCAGGCCGGCAATCCAGTGGATGTTGAGCCAGGAAATCCGCCAACCGATAATGGGTGCAATCCCGGTGGCGATCAGCACGAGCACACTACCGGCCATGATCCAGTGGAAAGCGCGGTCAATGGCATCATGACGGTGAATCTTCTTGCCTTCCGGTGAGGGCTTGGCTTTCTTCTTTGCCATCAGGGCCATGAATATGGCGTGAGCGGCCAGCAGCAGCAAAATGGCAACGGCCACCACCCAAAGCAGATCCCATGATACGCCGAGGATCACTTCATCGCCCCAGACATCTCTTTTATAGCGAACAATCTCCACTACATTTCCCCTCTTGTTATTGGATTCGTTGTTTTCCGTAGACAAAAGAAAGCCTGCGCCGGGCGTGAACCAAAGCTCCGGTGCAGACAATCATGTGTTCAGGCTGTTCCCCGTACCGCTCGTTTGACCAGATTCTCCATCAGGGGAACCTTGTAATGGTTGTAGTTCAGCGGTACGGCACCCTGCGAGGCCAGCTGGGCCGCTTCGTTCTCCGTCGCCTCATTGCGCTGACGTCCGCGCAACATTCGCTCGACGGCGCTCAGTTTACGCGGTTTACACTCCACAGCGCCACAGGCAATGCTTGCTTCTTCAATGGTGTCTCCCGACACTCGCATGGCCGAAGCCACGCTGACCAGGGCAAAGTCCCAGACATTCCGGTCGGCGACCTTCTCGAAATGGAACTCCGCGCCAGCCCATTTGTTGGGAATGCGCACTGCCGTGAGAATCTCGCCCGGCCGCAGGATGGTCATGTTTTCGATGTCCACATTGGGTCCGACAAAGAAGCGGTCAGCCGAGACCACTTTCTGCCCCCGGCTGCTGCTGATGACCATCTGCGCTTCCAGTGCCACCAGGGCCGGCGCTGTGTCCGATGGCGTCACCGCCACACAGCGGCTGGCACCAAACAGGGCATGCTCGCGGTTGAGCGCTTCCGGTGTGTCGGCATAACAGATATTGCCGCCGGCACGGTAACAGGCCAGTCCGCGACGGTAGTACCAGCAACGGGCGTCCTGTACCAGATTGCCGGCCAGGGTACCGAAGTTACGGATCTGCAGGCTGGCCACTTTGCTGGTCGCCTCGCTCAGCAGGCCGTACTGATCCCGGATCAGGGGGCTGCGCTCGATCTCGGCCAGTGTGGTCAGGGCTCCGATCTCGATGCCGCTGGACGTTTCACGTATCCCTTTCCAGGCATCGATCTTGGTCAACTCGATCATGGCCTCGGGATGCTTGTTGCGATCCTTGAGCCAGCCGTAGGTATCCTGGCCGCCGGCCAGCAGCCAGCCGTCTTCTCTCAGATTATTCGCCAGTGCCAGTGCATCAGCTTCGGTGGTCGGCTGATACAGCTGGATATCCGGCATTACGTCATGTGATGTAGCGCTCATATCAACCTCTGAAATTGTTCTGGGCCAGTGGCTTCGCCTGCTCGGAGATGCCAGCCAGGTGGTTAACAATCATGCCCGGCGTCACCGGTGCGGCATTGAAGATGTGCCCACCGAGCGCGTCGGTGATGGCCGTATTCAGCGCCGCTGACACACAACCCTGGGCCGGTTCGCCGACACCGCGTCCACCATAGGGGACTGCCGGGTCGGGCAGATCCACCCAGCCACACTTCATTTCCGTAGGCACGTCGAGGTTGGTCGGCACCTTGCTCTGCCAGTAGCCGACGCTGTGCGGCAGGCCGTTCTGCGGATCGTAGATCTGCTGCTCGTAGGCCGACAGGCCGATTCCCCAGACCGCACCACCACGCAACTGGTTGATCAGGCCCTGTGGATGGAACACCGTGCCACAATCCGAGACGCTGACCAAGTCGATGATGTCGAACTTGCCGGTTTCAGTATCCAGCTCGATTTCGATGAAGGAAGCCACGATACCCGGCACCGTGCCTTCGTGGCGCGGGTCATTGAAGACCCCCACCAGGCCGGAACCGGCCAGGCGCTCGACCGAGATCTTGGTGAAGGAGTTCAGCTCTTCCGGATACTCGTGACCGGCATAACGACCACCGAGTTGGATGGCACGCTGCGCCACTTCCGCGAAGCTCATGCCGGTGTCGCTGTCATCACTGCGGAAAACCCGCTCCTCGGCCACTTCATAGTCATCGGCTTCACCACCCAGGTCCATGGCCGCGATATCTTTCATCTTGGCGACCAGGTCCTGCACTGCACCCACATTGGCGCGGGTATGCGTGAAGATCGAGTTACTGCCATCCTGCGGCGAGGCGATCGGCACATTATTGTCCGTACGGCCATGGAAGATCTCGACACGATCCCAGGGGATCTGCAGCTCTTCGGCCGCTGCCCGCGCGGTGGCGGCGTAGGAATAGGTACCCAGGTTACCGACCCCACTATGCACGGCCAGGCGACCGTCGGGCAGCAGGCGGACGATGCCGTCCAT